>JAKSCJ010000312.1 GCA_022360675.1 Lysobacterales bacterium | reverse complement strand
CAGGAAACGCAGCTATTTAGCGAGAATCTCACAAACGACCGTTTGTGGAACACCCAAAACGGTTTCTCGATAAACGGCATACAAGCCCCCTATTCTTTGACTTGGTTGGGTATTTCCATGGCAACTAATGATTGGCAAGAACAGCGATGAAACTGGGTTATGCTCGAGTCTCAAAAGCCGACGGTAGTCAGGTCCTCGATTTACAAATCGATGCATTGCGAGCATCGGGTGTACGCGATGCTGATATTTATCACGACCAAGCCTCGGGCAAAAAGGATGACCGCCCTGGCCTCGCCGCTTGTTTAAAAGCCCTACGCTCGGGTGACACCCTAGTGGTTTGGAAACTCGATCGATTGGGACGTTCGCTTCGGCACTTGGTGAATACCGTGCAAGATCTCTCGGATCGCGGCATTGGTTTTCAGGTGATCACTGGGCAAGGCGCCAATATCGACACCACCTCGGCTTCGGGTAAGTTGATCTTTGGTATCTTCGCCTCACTGGCAGAATTCGAGCGCGAGCTTATTCGTGAGCGAACGATCGCCGGGCTGGCCGCTGCTCGCGCACGCGGAAAAAAAGGTGGCCGCCGCTATCAGTTAACTAAGGGGCAAGTTCGCCTAGCCCAGGCCTCCATGCGTAATCGCGATACTAATGTTAGCGAGCTGTGCCGTGAGCTGGGAATTTCGCGCCAAACTCTGTATCGCTATGTAAGCCCCACTGGCGAGTTACGTGAGTACGGGAAACAAGTGCTGGGCCGTCACTAAATTTATGACGAATACGGATAAGTACAAGACTATGAAAATGTCGGCCAAGCTACTGGTTGAGCATTTCTATAACGACGTGTGGAATCGGCGCGATGCCCAAACCGCGCACCGAATCCTCGCCGAAGATTTTCGATTTAGAGGTTCACTTGGGCCCGAGAAACGAGGTATTAGCGATTTCCTCGGCTATGTTGAAGCAGTACATACCGCTCTGGCTGAATACACCTGCGTCATCGAGGATTTAATACACACTCAAGATAGAGTGGCTGTCCGCATGGTTCTTCGAGGGGTTCACCAAGCTGAGTTCTTCGGTGTCCCTGCTACGGGGCGAAAAATTGAATGGGCTGGAGCTGAGTTTTTTACAACACGCGGCGAGAAACTCGCGGCACTTTGGGTATTAGGTGACGTGGACTCGGTAAAACAGCAATTGGGAGCGGTCGGCGGTACACGCTTTTAATCGGGTCATTGGGTCAGAAAAGAAGCGCCTTCTCATGAGAAGGCGCATGAAATGATGTTGCAGAGCAGAAAGGTTGCGTTAAACGTTTGTTGTCACAAACTGGAATGGCGGCGCGGCATGTTCGCCATTACCCAAGTCAATGGTGACCATTTTTTGTACACTTAATCGTAGTTCGTACATGATGCCCATAGCATGATCTAATTTATGGGGTTCGCCGTTGAAGGTTTCATGCAAACAATTGAGCAGCGCCGAGTAGGTGTAGTTGGTTTGATCAGCGTAGCGCCGCGCCACGCTGCCTGCCGGGTAGTCTTCTGCTTTGGCATTGGCTTTCAGTGGGAAGACGCCTTCCATATCCAGCTCAATGGGGGCACCGCTGTAAGACCAGCCCAATTCTTCGTCTTCATCTTCTACCAAGCGGCGGCCGTGGTAGATTTCAGCAAAGCGGTAATAGTGGGCCAGGTTTCGCTCGGGGTCTAATGGTGAGAGCTGCGTCCCCTCCCCTTGTTCTACAATCAATTCCAACGCTCGGGTGGCGGTATCGACATCGACCACTTTCCATAACTCATCTGGCGGGAACCACTGGCTATCCACTACTTGCAAACATTCGTCGCCAGTGAAAATGGATTCACCCAGCTCTTCGATCTTGTCGATAATGGCTTGATAGAACTCACCGATGGTGGAGTAATCCTCGTTTCTGGCCATCTTGCGTACTTTCACTGGAAACAGTAAAGGGTCGCTGGGTTCCTCAATGGCCATGAACACATTGTGGATTTGCTCTTTAGAAACCGCTTCCAGCGTGGCGATGAGCCCACGATCGCTACCCACTTCCATGGGTAATGGGCCGGGAAATGTGGGCACAAAATTTGGATGATTAATGGCCGGCGAGCCGCCAATGGCATTGAGGACATTGCTGGCGATGGTCATGTGCAGCATTTCTTCAATCACCACACTACGGATAATCTCACTAACCTCGATATTTTGTGCTTGTTTGATTGAAAAAAGCCCGGTCAGGTACACCGGAATGGTGGCATGTTCCAATTCGATGGCGTTTTGCAGATACACATGCAATTCGGCTACATCGGTAATGGCGCGGATACGGTGAACAATTTCACTGCGTAGTTTCAACATAGCGGATCTCCCTATCAGCGCTTAGTCGCTTGCTTGAACTGATGGGCGGCCAACTCTTTACTACCCATCGTGTTACTCACTGCACTGGCCGCTTCTGCCAGCGCACCGCGTTTTTTTGTTTCCGGTGGCGGCACCTGATTTTCACAGGATTCGCAGGGCTCGATCACATGGGGCTGGCTTTCATCCCGATCTTCACCGTAGGGCAGCAGGTAGTTGCCATCGGCGTCGCGGAGGCGTAACCACTTCAGAATCATGGCTCGATTGGGTGGCGATAAGTCTCGTGTCACCGGCATGTAATTGGGATCGCTCACGGGGAGAGAAAAAGCGAGCTCTAATATGCTGCGGTGCTTTTTAACAGAATCATAATTACCAAGGTCGACCAACATTCGACTCATGACAGGATACAAATTGCCGTATTGCGTCAAAATGGGCTGAATATCTTGCCAGGTGGGGTTTGCGGGAACATCGGAACGATCAAAAACCAAGTTCGCGATAATGTCCCAGTGTTGTTGAATGTAATTGGGGCAATTGACGGGTTTGTAGTCCAATAGATACATCTGACCGTCAATATAGCCACGTGGATTTCCCGGCGGTGTGGCGAAATAGGTATAACTGGCGCGACCAAAGCGATCGGTCACGGCATTGGGTCCCAGCGAAATCGCCGAAGCCGGAATATTGATTACCGGAATATAAGTGGGAACCCCCGGTCCGCCGCCGCCTTGCCCTTCTAACGGTGGCCCCACCGTTACCCGAATTTCCTCTCCCGCGCTGGGCACACCGTAACGCGAGGCATAAAAATCGGTGCTTGCGGTAGCTGTGGGATACAAGCGATGCACCACTTGATCGGCGCGGATCAATAAACCCTCGGGTGTTTCCCGAATCATGACCACTGCATTGCCAGCATTTTGTGGCTGAATTAAGGCAACGGGGTTTTGTTGCAGCAAATTTATTTCGGCAGCCGAGAGATTGGTCACATTAAATAATGCACCGGTATTGTGCATCCATTGGTCTTGAAGATACGGAATCTCGCCGCCAATGGTTACGAAATCGCCATCTGCGCTATTAACGCTATCGCCCTGCTCGGCACCGTTGGTAAGCACGGCAAGTTGTAGCGGGCCAATATCTGCCATGGTGCCTTCACCATCGTAGAGCGGTAAGGCATTGCTTAAATCGACGCAAATATTACTTTGCTCAGTTTCAGCTTGGGCATTGAAAAAATTGATCCCTTGGCGCGTTTTTACGCTATTGGCTGGAGCAAACCGTCGCCCTAAAACGAAGCTATCGGGCTCGATAGGAAACGCAGGTCCAATAACTCCCGAAACCCGACCCAAGGTGAAATCCGGGCTTTGGCTGCTGGTGTTATATCCGTACACCATCATCCGCACCGAGAGCTTACCGACTCGATCGGCTATGGTTTTTAACTGCTGAAGAAAGCGGGAGTGTTCTGGGGTGATCCAGCTCAAATCGGTGAGTACCGATTGATAAATCGCGGTGGCGGTTTGATCGCCACCGCCGCCGTTTTGTTGGCGGCCAAATAAAATGTCGCGAAACGGTGCGGGTTGAAAAGTGCCACTGAAAAAACCGTCTACCTCACCGTTGGTGAGGCGCATCTTTAATCCCCAAATTTCAGAAACCATCTGCATTTGGGGGTCTAAATCTACCATCTTGCCGCTAACTCGCTGGTTTGAGCCACCAATCAGCATGCCGATCACCGGTTCCTGTGCTGAATTTGAGGTGGTGCTCCCATCTAAGTAGCCCACCTGGGTCACACGGCAATCAATCAAGCGAAAGGCCGCAGAACCACAGGGGTTCCACCATCCATTCCACTCATCGCCTTCCTGAAACTTTTGAAACTCGGGTCGAAAAATCTCGTTGTCGTAATGACGAACATCGTTATTTACGGTAGAAACATCGGATTGAAACTTGCCTGAAAACACCATCCTTAGGTTATTCAAATAGCTCATAGACATCTCCTAATCAAAATGCTGCCTGAGTAGGTGGCATACGTGCCGCATATCGAACGTTTTCTGATTCAGTGCCGGAAGATTTTCAGTTCTGCTGGTGATTAATACGGGGGCTTCGTCAGCTTGGTCGGCCAAGCGTCCGTGGCTGCCTTTCACCAGTTCGGGTTTTATGGGAATAATATCCATTAACATGCGCTGACCCAGTTTTTTCTGTAGCACACGCCGCGCAACTTTCAATTTGGGAAAGCGTAAATCGGGGTCGATAAACAACTCCACTGGGTCGTAGCCTGGTTTTCGGTGAATATCCACCGTTCTAGCGAAATCGGGAGCCTTGGCCTCATCGAACCAGTAGTAATAATTGAACCAGGCATCCGGTGCTGCGATAAGTACCAATTCGCCGCTTCTGTCGTGATTAATACCAAAATCCTTTTGTTCTGTCCGATCTAATACACGATCGATTCCCTCTACCTTGTATAGAAGTTTTTTGATCGCGGAAATATCACTTTCATTTTGTATATAAACGTGTGCGCACTGGTGATCGGCCACGGCGAAGGCACGGCTGGACCCTGGGTCGAGTAATTCCCAAGTTACCGATTCACGAACCTTTAAGTAGCCGGCCTCGCGCAGAATTTGATTGACTGAGATGGAGCGCGAAACCGGGCTGATGCCGTATTCGGAAACCACCACCACATCGGCGCCCTGCCCTAATGCGAAATCGATTAAACGGCCCGCTTCGTGATCAATCGCCGTTAAATCCTGGGCTATATCCGGGTGGTTCGGGCCTAATCGCTGCAAGTTGTAGTCAAGATGTGGTAAGTAGACGAGTTGCAGATTTGGCCGATGTAGTTTGTATTCGTCGATAGCGCAGTCGACAATCCAGCGGCTGGAGCGGATATCGGAAGCGGGCCCCCAGAAATTGAAAAAAGGAAAAACGCCAATGCGAGACTCGATGGATTGATGTAAACCCACTGGATCGGAATAGAGATCCATCACTTTCGAGCCATCAGCTGGGTAATGGGGGCGTGGTGTT
>JAKSCJ010000418.1 GCA_022360675.1 Lysobacterales bacterium | reverse complement strand
GCCTGACTTCGCACCCGGGTTTGGAGCTGTATCCTAAATTCTCACCCGATGGTCAGCAAATTGCCTTCACCGGCCAGTATCGCGGCGATGAACAGGTTTATGTCATCGATATCCACGGTGGCGAGCCCAAGCAGCTCACCTATTACCCCACACCGGGCCCGCTGCCCGCGCGCTGGGGCACCGGACATCAGGTTTACGGTTGGAGCCCCGACGGTAAGCAAGTGATGTTCCGCACCAATCGCGATCACTTCGATGCCCGTCGTTTATACCAAGTAAGCGTAGACGGCGGTTTACCCACCAGCTTGCCCATGCCGCGTGCGGGCTCGGGTGATTACTCGCCCGACGGTAAACAAGTAGCTTACTCGCCGTTATTCCGCGATTTTCGCACCTGGAAGCGTTATGAAGGGGGCTGGGCGCAGAATTTATTCGTTTACGATCTAGAAAACGATGAAGCCCGCCAAATTACCGATCACAAACGCACCGAACGTGATCCGGTGTGGCTGAACGACGGCATTTACTATATTTCCGATCGCGACGGCACTTTGAACCTGTTCAAGTACGATTTTGCGAATAACAGCAACAGCCAAATCACCCAGCACGATCAATGGGATGCCAAGTGGGCCAGCGGCGATGGCGCGCATCGCGTGGTGTACGAGTACGGTGGCCGCATCGCCCTGTACGACACTCAAAGTCAGTCTGAGCAAATCCTGAAAATCAACGTGCCCGACGATCAAGTACGCCGTACCGCGCGTCGTGTGAAGGTGGGCTCGCAGATTGAAGATTTCGATATCGCACCCGACGGTCAGCGCGCAGTGTTCACCGCCCGTGGCGATGTGTTCAGCGTGCCGGTAGAACATGGTGTGACCCGCAACCTCACCCAAAAAGCCACCGCCCACGATCGTGAGTCGGCGTGGTCGCCCGATGGCCGCTATGTGGCCTTTGTGAGCGATCGCAGCGGTGAGGAAGAAATTTATATTGTCGATCAAGCCGGTGGCGAAGCGCGTCAATTAACCGACGAGAAATTTGGCCGCCTAACTGACCTGGTTTGGTCGCCCGATTCACAAAACATTGCCTTTAATGATCAACAAGGTTACATCCGCACGGTGAACCTGAAAGGTGATGTGAAAGAAGTGGTCCATAACGAGTACCGCAGCGCCAGTGGTTCGCATTGGTCGCCCGATTCCCAATGGCTGACCTATGCCGCCAACGAAGGTAACGACTTAAGTTACAGCGTGTATGTGTGGTCGTTGAAAACGGGTAAAACCCAGCGCGTAAGCGAT
>JAKSCJ010000518.1 GCA_022360675.1 Lysobacterales bacterium | reverse complement strand
TGCGGTGAAGGCAAATGCGGCGGCGCTGCATAAGCCACTTCTAAGCGTATGAATAGCCGATCCCAACCGACCAACTATCTCGTTGACGGTGCCGGACTCGGTCTGCGGCGGACCTTCATGGGTCCGCTGCAGGAACATGACCTGAGTTCGGTGGGCTTCATGGAAGTCGCACCCGAAAACTGGATCAATGTTGGTGGCCATTATGGCCGCAAATTCCGTGAGTACACCGAACAAATTCCGTTCGTGTGTCACGGGCTCTCACTTTCCATCGGTGGCCCCACTCCGCTGGACGAAACGTTCTTACTGAAGCTCAAACGCTTCATGGACGAACATAATATTCGTCTTTACAGCGACCATCTCAGTTACTGCTCGGACGATGGCCATCTTTACGACTTAATGCCCATTCCGTTCACCGAAGAAGCGGTGAAGTACGTTAGCCAGCGCATCCGCCGTGTTCAAGAAATTCTCGAACAGCGTATCGCCATGGAAAATATCTCGTACTACACCCCACTGGCGGTGGACATGAGTGAGCTGGAATTCATCACCGCGGTTATCGAAGAGGCCGATTGCGACTTTTTACTCGACGTCAACAACGTTTATGTAAATAGCGTGAATCACCGCTACGATCCGGTGGAATTCCTCAAAGGCTTACCGGGCGATCGTATCGCCTATGCTCATATTGCCGGACATTACAACGAAGCCGAAGATCTCATCGTAGATACCCACGGTGCTTCGGTTATTGACAATGTCTGGGCTTTGTTGGAAACGGCCTACCAGGAATTCGGGGTCTTCCCCACCTTGCTGGAACGGGATTTCAACTTCCCTCCCATGCAGGAATTACTGGCTGAAGTCGGTACCATCAAGCGCCTGCAGGAGAAAAACGCTCATCATGAAGAGCAATCCCAACGGTTCTCCGGAATCCACACCGGAAGCAACCATCAGCGCACCTACGCAGCTAGCTAATCTGCAGCTGCGTTTTGCAGGCCATATTCGCGATCCCGAGAACATCGACCGTCCCACTGGGACGGAAGATCGCCGTATGGCCATTTATCGCGATTTATTTTTCAATAACCTCAGCGGCTTATTAGCCTCAAATTTCCCAGTTCTGCACAAAATTGTGGGCGAAGATGCATGGCGCGATATGATGCGCGACTTCATGCAGCGCCATCGTGCCCGCACGCCGCTATTTCCTGAGCTTCCGCGCGAATTATTGCAATACTTGCAAAATACCCGCGAACCTCAGGAAAGCGATCCGCCCTTTATGCTGGAACTGGCCCATTACGAATGGGCTGAGCTGGCCATCAGCCTCGATAAAGCCGATCTCGAAAAAGCTCAGCGTGAGCAAACCGACGGCAACCCAGAAAGTGATTTACTGGAAGGCATACCCGTACTTTCTCCGCTGGCCTGGCAGCTTAGCTATCATTTTCCGGTGCATCACATTCGACCCGATTTTCAACCGCAAAAACCGGGTACACAAGCCTCGCATCTGTTGATTTATCGCCGTTTGGATGACGAGGTAGGATTCATGGAATTACAAGCAGTTAGCGCACGCCTATACCATCTCTTGAAAGACAATCCTGAGCTCAATGGTCTTTCCGTACTGAGCCTGATTGCCAAAGAGCTTCAGCTCCCCGATGCTTCACGACTTGTCGAGCAGGGACGTCAGCAGCTGGAGCAATGGCGGCAACGTGACATTATTTTAGGCACGCGGCCGTAACCCCTTACAGGAGATAACACAAAATGCCGTTAATTGACTGGTATGACCAAATTACCGCCCGCCTGCGCACTTCCGGCGACTTCATCTGGCCGTTTTTGTTGCGCGCAATTATGTGGTGGGAGTTTTGGGAGTCCGGCAGTACTAAATTAAAAGGCGAGAACTACTTCGACAGTATTCCCTGGGCCGGTTGGCAGGTGGGATTCCCCTTCCCCTTCAACACCATTCCCAGCGATCTCAATTGGGTTTTGGCCACATGGGGCGAAATCATTTTCTGCTTCATGATTCTGTTCGGCCTGTTTACGCGTTTTGCCGCTTTCTCTTTAATTGTTGTTACCGTTGTTGCCATGATTGCTGTGCACTGGCCCGCTGAATGGAACGGTATCTCCGATTTGTGGCAAAGCTATGCCATTACCGCGAAAAACGGTCACGGTAACTTCAAACTGGCTTTACTATTCATCATTATGTTGATGCCTTTGGTATTCCACGGTGGTGGCAAACTGAGCTTGGATTTTGTACTGAAGTACTTCACCGGGCGTGGCAGTGACGAGCGCAAAATTGGCGATCTGGCAGCCATCGGTGTTGGCTTACTCG
>JAKSCJ010000261.1 GCA_022360675.1 Lysobacterales bacterium | reverse complement strand
TGAACTATTGGCGGCGGTTAAACAAAGTGTGTTGGCCGCTTTTCAACATCAGCGACTACCCTTCGAACAAGTGGTGGAGGCCATCAACCCTGAGCGCAGCCAAAGCTATACGCCTTTGTTTCAAAGTATGTTTGTCTTACAACATGCCACGGCGGGCGCGCCCAATTTAAGTGGCTTAACGACGCGCAAGCTGAGCTTGGGTAATGGCAGTACCAAGTACGATGTGTATTTCACTTTATTGGCGTCGGATACGGGTTTAAAAGGGTGGCTGAATGTACGGCGAGACTTGTTCCGTTGTGAAACCGTGCAGGCACTTGCCGATGGTTTTCAGGAACTAGCACAACAGCTACTCAACAATCACCAAGCCGATGCGAGCGGCCGCCTCAGCGAGTTCCGCTTGATGAATTCCAGCGCCCAGCGCTTGTGGCATGGGCATAGCCGCGGACCAAAATCCGCAGTGCCGCGCAACTTGACTTCACTCTGGCATGGCTTTGAATCCCAATGGCAACAAACGCCTGAGCAAATAGCGCTGCGTTGCCAAAACCGAAGTTACTGTTACCAAAGCTTGTGGGATGGCGCGCAAAAAATTGCCGCCTATTTACACGGCCTGAACGTGGTTGAAGATGAATCGGTGGCCCTGTTGCTACCCCGAGGGGCGGCCCAGGTGATGGCGCAGTTGGCAGTGTGGCAACTGGGTGCGGTGGTGGTGCCCATGGATCCTCGCTGGCCCTCGGGTGTTATCGCGCAGGGTTTGGCGCAATGCCAGGCACGGCTGCTACTGCGTTGGGAATCAAGCGTTGATCTGGCAGCCCTTGAACTGACTAGCTCAGAATTAACACACATAACACTCTGCGATCTGCAAGCGATCTTGAAAGCAAACGATGACCCTCGCGATGATGGCCGTACCGACGTCATCCCGCCCTCAGTTTTGCTCTCGCACCCTCAGCAAGCGGCCTATCGTTTGTTGACATCGGGCTCCACTGGTGCACCAAAACTCGTGCAATTAAGCCATGGGGGTGTGCTGAATCGTATCGCTTGGCAATGGCAAACTTACCCTTGGCGTGAAGACGATGTGGTGGCCCAGCGCGCCGGTGTAGCCTTTGTGGATGCGGCTAGTGAATTATGGTCGGCCGTGTTGGCGGGTATTCCACTATGTGTTGTGAACGACGACTTGGCATTGGACCCGTTCGATTGGGTGGAATGGATGAACGAACAAGGCGTCAGCTGCTTATTGCTGGTGCCCTCTTTGTTGCGCACATTATTGGATGCCTATCCGGATTGGGCCGAGTATCAACCTTGCTTGCGGCGGGTGTTTCTGAGTGGCGAAGCCATGAATGCAGAGCTATTACAGCGCGGGCGTGAGGCTTTACCGGCGGTGGAGTGGGTGAATATTTACGGCGCCAGCGAAGCGGCCGATGTAACGGCGCTGAGCTTGAATACTTGGTTAGACAGCCAACCCGCCAATGCAGCAGCGGATTCCACTCGGCAATCGAAATCCGATAATCCCCCGAAATCCGATAATCCACTGCCAAGGCTACGCGTGCCCATTGGTACGCCTTTAAGCCACATGCGTTTATACGTGTTAGATGATGAGCTTCAAGCCTGCCCGGTGGGTGTTACGGGCCAGCTATACGCCGCCGGTAACAGCCTGGCCCAAATGTATTGGCAGCAAGCGCGCGCCACAGCCATGCAGTTTCTACCCGATCCTTATGCCGATGAGAACATGCAATCCGGCGCACGCATGCTGGCCTTGGGTGATCTGGGCCGCCGCCTGGCCGATGGCCAAGTGGAGTTCTTAGGCCGTGGCGATGAACAGCTCAATGTGCACGGCATTCGCTTGGAGCCTGAAGCGATTGAGGCGGTGCTCGAAGCGGCCCCCGGTGTGGTGAATGCCGCTGTGGTGAAAGTATTGAATGCTCAGGGCGAGCCGCGCTTGGTGGCTTATGTGCAAGCCAGCGAAGACGCACGTATAAACGCGCAACAACTCAATCAATATCGCCGCCAGCATCTTGCCGATTACCTCCCTCTGGCAGCGTTACAGTTATGCGACGAATTACCGCTCAATGCCAGCGGTAAGGTGGATCGCAGCGCATTAGCTCAACGCGGTATGCCAGCCCTTAGCGCTACCCGCTACCAAGCAGAAACCTTGTGGGAACGCCAATTGTTACCCATCTGGCAGGAGGTTTTAGGTTTGGAGCAAGTGGCCTTAGAGGCTAATTTCTTTGAGTTAGGCGGCCACTCGCTGAGCGGCGTACGTGTGGTGACCTTGATGAAAGAGCGGCTGGGCATAGGCCTCAGCGTGCCTTTGTTGTTTCAGCTCTCCAGCCTGGCGGCGGTGGCTGCTCATTGTGATCGCCTCGAGCAAGTAAGCGCGGTGGCAGAAGACGACGATAGCAACTGGGAAGTGAGTGAGTTCTGATGCGGGAAGTGATGGCTAAGACATCGACCAAGGCCGCACCTTCTGAGGCCGAGTCTACTAAGTTTGGCCCTACCTCGGACACTTGCCCCACTGCGACTATGTTAGATCGCCTGCATGGTCTGCGTGATCAACAAGAACCTTTATTGGCCTTGTGGCAACACACCTGCCAGCAATTTGGCGCAGCCACCGCCCTGATTCATGGTGAACAACATTATAGCTATGCGGAATTGGCGGCTTGGTCCAGCGCATTGGCTCAACGCTTATTGCGTGGTGGTGTGCTGCCGGGCGATATCTTAGCGTTGCAAGGCCAACGTGGTGTGGGCAGTGTGGTGGCTCAGCTGGCCGCTTTGAAACTGGCCTGTTGCTATGCGCCCATCGATCCACAATGGCCAGCAGCAGTGCAACAACAACGTTTAGCACAAGCCCAAGCCAGCGTTTTGTTGTGTTGTGATGACGAAGCCTGGGCCCAGCCTTTAAACCATCCACAAGCACTGGCGGTTAAGGCTGTACAAGATGATATTGCCGAAACAAAAGCCGCAGCCTTGCCATTACCCCAGGCGCAGCAGATTCCCCACCAACAGCCTTTGTATTTGCTCTACACCTCAGGTTCCAGCGGTGTGGCCAAAGGGGTGTTGGGTACCCGTTTGGGCTTATGGCAGCGCTTGCTGTGGCAATGGCGGCATTTGCCTTATCAGGCTGGCGGGCGCTCTAATTGTGGATCACATACCTGTGAGCGTCAGGCCCAGCGCAGTCGACTCAGCTTTGTCGACGCCGTAGCCGAGACGTGGTCGGCCTTGTTGGCCGGGGTGCCGTTGGTGATTGTAGACGACCAACAAGTGCAGGACTTACAACAACTGGCACTGATCGTCGCGCAGCAAAAGATCACACGCTTAGTGCTGGTGCCCGCCATGTTGCAGCATTTATTGGATGGTGATTTTGGCATTGAAGACACTTGGCAAGCCTTGCGTTACTGCCATGTGAGTGGTGCCTTAATGCCCAAAGCGCTGTGGCAACGGGCGCGACAAGCCTTGCCCCAGTGCCGTTGGATTAATCTCTACGGTATGACCGAAGCCGCAGCCGATGCTTGCGCCTATCTGGCTCCTGCTCTGATTTCAGCGGATGGAAACCCAGCTCAAGAGCCAGCCACACTGCACAGTGTGGCTATTGGCAATGCGCTGCCTGGGCAACATTGCTTGCTGTTATCAAGTGATAACACCAAAGAAAACGAGCAAGCGAAAATCAGCATGCCTGAGTCCACAGCAACTCAAGATTCACTGGCTAAAGCCTTATTTTTGACCGGTGATGGCTTGGCTCAGGGCTACCACCAAAACCCACGGGCCACGGCCGAAAGTTTTTTACCAGCCTGTGAAGCGACCAGCGACGCTTCGGCAGGCGAGCACGTCAAGCCAGGTGTGCCCATGGCGCCGGGCCAGCGAATGTACAACACCGGTGATTGGATGTATCGCCACGATCACGGACTGGAATTTGCGGGACGTCGCGATCAGCAGGTCAAAGTGCGAGGCCAGCGGGTGGAGCTGCTGGCGTTGGAGCATTGCGTGTTAAATCATCCGGCTGTTCAAGAATGCACGGCCCTAGTCGTGGCAAAATGGGATGTTTTGTGTCTGGTGTTGGCGGTGGCCAAGGGCGCTGAAATAACGGCTGCCACAGTGCGCACCTTTTTACACGAACATTTAGCTGCCACGATGATGCCCGATTTGATTGATATTCGGGAGTCCTTACCCCACTTGTGGAATGGCAAGTTGGATCGGCAAGCTATCGCCCATTCACTTATCCGTGCCGAAACCCAAGGCACGCCACCCATAACGGCCACCGAGCAGGCTCTGGCCTTGCTCTGGCGCGAGGTGCTGCGTTGTTCGGCACCTGTGCGCGAGAGTCTGTTTTTGGCCCTGGGTGGTAACTCCTTAAAAGCCGCTTTATTGTTGGCGCGTTTGCGTGAGGAGTGGCGTGTGGATATTTCAGTGCGAACATTCTTTGCACTGCCCACACTCCAGGAACAGGCTGAATATCTAGCAGACTGTCTACAGCGCAAAACCTTAGCGGAGTTGGCGGCCAAGCTGGAGCCGGATAGCGCGAGTGGAGATGCTGGCGACGATGTGGACGTGGTGGATTTTTGACCGGGTGAATACGACACCAACTTGCATGGCCTTAACTCGACACCTAACTCGATACCGAGTGGGTCAGTGCAACTTTCGCTGGAACCGTGGAGATCAAAATGAGCACGATTAAATTGCTGCAGTCGAAGCTACACCGGGTGCAAATCACCCAGTGTCAGCCCGATTACGTGGGCAGCATTGGTATCGATTCGCGTTGGATGAAGCAGGTGGGGTTAATTCCCCTACAAGAAGTGCATTGCTGGAATATTACCCGTGGCACCCGCTGGGTGACCTATGCCATTCCGGCACCGGCGGGTTCTAAAGAAATTTCGCCCAACGGCGCTTGCGCTCATCGATGCGAAGAGCAAGATTTGCTCATTATTGCGTCTTTTGTGGATCGCCCCTTAAGTGATGTCCACGAACAAGGCCATCGTGCGCGGGTATTGGTCTTTAATGAAGCCGGCGACGCGCAAGATTATTTGCTACAAGACTTAAATGTGAACGGCGACGATTTCGACTTTAGCAGCGAGGAGCACGAATTTACGTTGCCGCCGATGGAATAGAACCAACAACAAAAGGATAGCCTATGGGTTTGCAAGAACTACTGACCCAACTGAGTCAACGTAATATCCGCTTGCAATTAAACGGTGACAAACTGCGTTGTTTGGCACCGCCCGGCCAGTTGAGCAAGTTGCTGAGTCAGGCTATCTCTGAACATAAACCCGCGTTAATGGAACTGTTGGCCGAACAGGCCAGCAGATCAATCCCCAGGGATGCAAACCCAGCACCGCAGGCAGAGCAAAGCGTGGGGCAAACGCATGCCAAAAGCTTGTTGAAACCAGCACCCGCTGGTGTGCGTCTGCCGCTAAGCTACGCGCAAGAACGTTTATGGTTTTGGGATCAACTGCGTGGTCCCAATGCTATCTATAACATTCCTATCGCCATTCCCTTAATGCAGCAAGCCTTAGATGTGCCGGCACTGAAAAGCAGCTGCCAGTTATTGCTGCAACGTCACCAAGTATTACGCACGGTGTTTCGCCAACAAGACGGCGAATTGTTCCAACAGGTTTTACCCTGCGATGAACAAGCCTTTGAATTTAAGCAATGCGAATTGTCGCGCCAATACTCAGAAGACGAACGTGACGCGCGCGATGCGGAAATACGCCAGCTTCTGGAACAACAAACCCAGCGCCCTTTTGATCTCAGCCAAGGTCCATTATTTCGCTTGCTGGTGATCTCGCTCGATCCGCGGCAGCATATTGTTTTTATTGGCTTGCATCATATTGTTTGTGATGGCTGGTCGAACTTGGTCATTCTGCGCGAACTCACAGCCCATTATCGTGCACTGAGTTCTGGGCAAACCCCCATCACCACCAATTTGACCCTGCAATATGGTGATTACGCTTATTGGCAGCGGCAGCAGTTTGCACCGCATCAAGATCAGCAGTCTAACCAAAAACCTGATGCTACCCGGCAAGCATTAGCTCACCCACAATTGCAGTATTGGTGTCGGCAATTGGCGGGGTTGCCGCCAGTATTGGAATTACCCTACGACTACCCACGCCCAGCGCTACAAAGTCACGAGGGTCAAAGCTTGGCCTTCGAGCTTGATCCCAAGTTATCGGCCCAGTTAAAGCAGCTGGCGCTTAGCCAGGGCGTGAGTTTATTCATGCTGTTGTTGGGGGTATTTTATTTAATGCTGGAACGCTATAGCCAACGTAGCGATTTAGTGGTGGGTTCGCCCTTAAGCCAGCGTCATCATCCCATGTTAGAAGAAATGGTCGGACCGTTTATTAATACGGTGGCCTTGCGGGTGCAGTTAGACAATCAGCAATCGTTTAGTGAATTTTTACAGCAAGTGCGCGATGTGGTGTTGGCCGCATTCGAGCATCAAGATGTGCCTTTCGAGCAAGTGGTTAACGCTTTGCAATTACCGCGTAGCTTAGCCCATGAACCTTTAGTCCAGGTCAACTTCTTATTGAAAGCAGCCCCGGTGGGCGAGTTACTACAAAAAGATGCCGAAACCTTAGACGAACAATTTGGTTTTAATATTCGCCAAGTGGCCACCTACGCGCGCAGCGACCTCATTGTGATGACCAAGGAAGAGGGCGATCGGATTGTGGGCTGGTTTGAATATAGTACCGAGCTATTTGCCGAAGATCGGATTCGTCAGATGATGGTGCATTATCAAACGCTGCTACGTAGCGTGGCCACCAGTCCGCAAGCACGCATTCTTGATTTAGCCATGCTTAATGTACATGAGCTAGGTTTGCTGCGACGTTGGAGCGGGCGCGATCAACAACCTGTATTACCTGCCGATATCATGGTGCAGTGGCAGCGTTGTGTCGCTAAGCATCCCCAGCGTTTGGCAATCCTGGGTGGTCGCCAAGACTACAGCTTTGCCCAGCTCGACGAGCTTAGTACATGTATCGCCGCCTTATGGCTGCGCGACTACGGCTTGCTGCCCGGCCAGCGCGTGGCATTGCGCTTGCAAGATCAAGAAGCACAAGTGCTATGTATCTTGGCTGCATTAAAACTGGCGGCTACTTATATACCGCTGAACTCGATGGAGGCACCGCTGCGTTTACAGCAAATACTAGAAGAGCTCGATGCCGAACTGGTGGTTGATGATGAAGATTATCAACAAGATTACCAACAAGCCTTAGCTTTGTCGGCACAAGATCTTGATGCTTTTCAGCAGCAAGTAACAAGCCACAATGCGTTGGCTAACGAGTCGGCCAACAGCGATTCGGCGGCTTACATCATCTACACCTCGGGTAGTACC
The DNA here is from genome assembly GCA_022360675.1 of Lysobacterales bacterium. Taxonomy (GTDB): domain Bacteria; phylum Pseudomonadota; class Gammaproteobacteria; order Xanthomonadales; family Wenzhouxiangellaceae; genus JAKSCJ01. Next base: position 5,007 of record JAKSCJ010000261.1, on the reverse strand, counting down.
GGGCAAGCGAAAGGTGTAATGGTGACACGCTCGAATGTGAACCATTTTTGCGCGGCGCGAGATCAGTACTTAAAGGATCTTTTAGCCAAGCCTGCACAAGCTGGGCAACCGTCAGCACGTCACTGGCGTTGGGCCTGGAATGTGGCCTATAGCTTCGATATGTCGTGGCAGGGTTTGGCGGCCTTAATGTATGGCAGCACGCTGGTGTTAACCGCGCCGGAGATTCGCCGTGATCCTGTACAGCTACAAGCTTGGATCAATCAACATCAAGTCAATGCTATCGATTTAACGCCAAGCCAAATGCGTGTTTTATTCAGTATCGATGCGGTGCCTGATGTGCAGCTACTGGTACTGGGGGGTGAAGGCATTGACGCCGAATTATGGCAACAACTAGCCACTTGGCAAGATGATCGCGGCGCCAACGAGCATCGCTGGGTGTTAAATGCTTACGGGCCCACCGAGGCCACGGTCAACACCAGTATTGCCCACATTGCCGCTCGTGAAGCAAGCCACATTGGGCGCCCACTGCGGGGTTGGTATTGCTACGTGCTCGATGAACATGGTCGCTTGGTGGCTCCTGGAGTGCCGGGTGAGCTATACATTGGCGGTGTAGGTGTGGCGGCGGCTTACTGGCAGCGCCTGGATATCACCGCCGAACGTTTTATTAGCGACAACTGGAGTGGCGGTTTCGGGCAACGCTTGTATCGCACCGGTGATCGTGTTTGTTGGATGAACGATGGCCAGCTGCATTATCTGGGCCGTATGGATCATCAAATGAAAGTTCGCGCTTACCGTGTAGAGCCCGCCGAGGTCGAACAAGCATTAAGTCAGTTGACTGAAATCGATCATGCGGCCGTGGCTTGTGATGACGATCATCTATTGGCCTTTGTTTGTTTACGGCCCGGTGAATCACTCAAACCTAATTCATGGCGCGAGCGACTAGCCCAGCATTTGCCCGATTACATGATTCCTGATCGTTGGGTGCTATTAGCTGAGCTGCCGAGAAACCGCCATGGCAAGCTCGATCGCAAAGCCTTACTGCAACAGCTTAGTGAGGGTAAAGAAAACCATCAGGCTGAAGGAACAAGCTCGCCGTTAACCGCTATGGAACAGCAACTCAGTGCGATTTGGGCTGAGTTATTGCCCGCACTAGGGTTTCGTGCCGAAAGCCATTTTTTTGCCGAGGGCGGGCATTCCTTACTACTCATGCGCTTAATGCATGCCATCACCGTCAACTTTGGCGTACAACTCACCGTTAAAGCTTTATTCGAACATCCACAACTGAGCGAGCAAGCAGCCTTCATTGAAGCGGCGCAACTGCAACAAGCAGTAGCCGTTGAAATGGAAGCATCCGCAACCAAAGATGAAACCGCCAGTAAAGATGATGACGACAACGATCGCGATCGTCTGCTAATTTAAGCCATTGCTTGGCTATTGATTAACTACAAACTCAGCCATTAAAAATTGCAGCTTGGGGAAGCTGCCATAAGGGGGAGGCGATGAGCCATCAGCTGACATTAGCACTGCTGCGTGAACTCAAAGCGCTGAAAATTAAACTTAGTGTTAACGGTACTCAACTGGCGGTGGATGCGCCAAAGGGTCGCTTAACACCCGAGTTAATCCAAGGCATCAAGCAACACAAAGCACAGCTGATACAGTGGTTACAAGCAAGTACTGACGAGCGCTCATCTTTACCACTGAAGGCGAATGCAGACTTTCGTGGATTATCCTTTTCAGAATCACGTTTTTGGTGGCTGCAAAAATTATCACCCAAGAGTAATCAATATCATATTCACTTAGGCTTAAGCATTGAAGGACCATTAAACGTATCGATACTGCGCCGGGTTCATCAAGCCTTATTGCACGAACATGAAGCACTGCGAACGCAATATAAAGAAACCCAAGGTGAAGTTCATGCGCATGTGCGCGATCTCGCCACTATCGATATCGAGCAACTCTTGCCTGTATTCGATTTGCGCGTTTCTGAAGGGTATAGCACTAATGAGCAAACCCAGCGTATTCGCGCTGAGCTGACTGCGCTTTGCCAAATCGCTTTTTCACTCGATACCGAGTTACCCATTCGGGGCTTGTTGTTAAGGCTTGATGATGCGCACTATCAATTGCATTGGTGTGTGCATCATATCGCTGTAGATGCTTGGTCCATTCAACAGTTAGTTACTAGCTTTACCCAGTATTACCAGCACTACAGCCAAGACGATAAGCAACCCTTGAAATTAACCCCGGTAAGCTATCGTTATCGTGATTACGCTTATGCCCAGCAGCAGGCCGATCAAAAAGGTTTATGGCAAGAGCAATGGAATTATTGGCAGCAACAACTGAACCAATTACCAGCACAACACGGCCTGATACTTGATTACCCACGTAACGCAGCCAACACCAGTGCCAAGTTACAGTGCGAGATTTCGGACCGCACCGTAAGGCACTTAAAACGATTTTGTCGGCAACAGAACATCACCTTATTCATGCTGTTACAAGGCTTGCTGGCTGTTGTTTTTGCACGCTTCGGGCAGCTTTCCGATGTGGTTATGGGCAGCCCGGTGGCCGGTCGTCAACATGCGGCTTTTAGCAATGTGGTGGGTTGTTTTGTGAACACTCTGGTGCTGCGTCACCAGGTGAATTTCGATGATTCGGTACACGATTATTTACAGCAGGTCTGCCGTACGGTTCAAGCGGCGATCAGCCAGCAAGATCTTCCCTTTGAACGCTTAGTCGAGTTCATCAATCCACCACGGCAAGCCCATGTGAATCCACTGTTTCAGCTGTGCTTTGCATTAAATACTATCGAGACTGAATCCAGCAAAACACAGCAGCTAGGCCCGTGTACGCTGCGCGCACTGCCTTCTCAGGCTTTAGCTGCGAAATTCGATGTGGATATCGCGGCGGTGGAAACCCAGGCTGGCCTGCGTATTGGCTGGGAATATAACGCCAATTTGTTTCATACCGGTTCGATGCAACAAGCGTTGAATCACTGGGTGGAATTACTGAACCATGTGGCTGCCGATGACTTCGATGCCCGGCAAGTGTGTGTGGGCGAGCTTAGCAGCAAACCGGATGAAGCCGTTTGCCATGAATCGCTTGAGACTAATGTTCCCAAACAAAGTGCTTTAGCAGGCTTCTTGAGTCATGCCAAACATCAGCCCCAGGCTTTGGCTGTTCAGCACGAATGGAACGGTGAACTACAACGCTGGAACTATGCTGAACTTGCCGAGCAGAGTGACCAACTGGCTCGTTATTTAATTGCGAAGTTTAAGCTTAGCCCGGGCGATCGCGTCGCATTATGCTTACCACGCAGTGGCTTTCAGTTATTGGCCATCTTAGCTGTCTGGCGTTGCGGTGCGGCCTATGTACCCTTAGATCATCAACAGCCAAAACGACGTTTACAGAACATTATTGATGATCTACACGCGCGCCTGATGATTGTGGATGATGTGTTTGCTGAAGAAGGCCAAAATGCTATCGAAGGTATTGCGCTGCTGAATCTACACGCTTATCGACGGGCTGCGAAAGATGAGGCATTGAATGAAGATGCTGTACTCCTGCCACCAAATCCTGCACTTAAAGATTGTGCCTATATCATTTATACCTCGGGCTCAACGGGAACACCCAAGGGCGTGATGGTTAGCCATGGCAATGTGGCTTATTTTCAGCAATGCTTCGAAGGCTTAATAGCACCGGCACGCTGCGCTAGTCCTAGAGTCACCGCGTGGAGTTCGAATTATACCTTTGATGCTTCGGTGGAAGGTATTGTAGCGCTGTGTTCGGGCCATCCTTTGGTGGTGATTCCCGATGCTATCAAAACCGACTTACCGGCGCTGCGGAGTTATATTCAAACGCATCGTATTGAACTGATGGACTTTACGCCCAGTCAACTCGAAGCCCTATGGGTGCAACAAAAAGATCAACAGCCATTGTTGCCGTTGCCCGCGTTAATTGTGGCGGGCGAAGCCGTTAATCAAGCGTTATGGCAACGCTTAGCGCGTTACGCGAGCGAGCACCATTGCTATATTTTGCAAGCCTATGGCCCTACCGAAACCACCGTTTTTGCCACGACGATCTCCGTTGAATCAAAGCCAGGTGAAGTTGCACAACAAGCACAGTTGGGTCACGCTTTGCCCGGCACAACATTGCGCGTTATTGACGAGCAAGGAAGAACGCTTCCACCAGGAGCTATTGGTGAATTAGAAATCTCAGGCCCCGGCGTGAGTTTAGGGTATTGGCAACGCGAAACCTTAAACCAACAGCGCTTTCGTGCAGTTAATCCTTTGCCTTACCAACGCCATAGTCATTATTTAAGCGGCGATTTGGTGCGCTACGGTGCCGATGGACGATTGCAGTATTTAGGCCGCAAAGATCAACAGCTCAAGTGGCGCGGTTATCGTATTGAGGCGGGCGAAATCGAAGCTGCTTTGGCCACACATCCCAAGGTTCGTCGGGCTTTAGTCTTTTTACAAGGTGAAGGTGCGCAAGCAATCTTGCTTGCCTATTATGAAGCGGATACCGCCTTACCAAAATCGCTGCTGGATGAGCAGTTATCGAAACATATTCCGAGCTATATGCAACCCAGCCATTATGTGCAACTTAAGCAATGGCCTTTGAATTCCAGCGGTAAGGTCGACCGAAACGCACTTCCTGCCATAGATACCACAGTGGATGTAAATCAGCACGCAAGGCATCAAACCGAGGTTGATACCACGCAAAGCTGCGACCTTACTCAGCAACTGTGCCACTTGTTCGCTGAGTTTTTACCATCAGAGTATGTGCAAGCCGATGATGATTTCTTTGCCCTGGGCGGGCATTCTTTACTCGTAGTGCATTTATTACCCAGGCTGCAAACGCAGTTGAATATGGAGATTCGCCTAGCTGACTTCTTTCAACACAGCAAGCCACAGCAGTTAGCTCGATTTATTAAAGGGCAACAGCGTACGGCCAATACAAAAACGCTACCAACTGAACCGTTGCAGACTATTAACCATTACCCCATGACCT
>JAKSCJ010000264.1 GCA_022360675.1 Lysobacterales bacterium | reverse complement strand
TGGCCACTAGCTCAATAAACCCAGCATGGTTTTTCAAGCGTGTGCCGCGCGCCACCAAAGCCAGAATCGACTGCTGGCGCACAGCGGGCCAATGCTGATCAAAATCAGCCAACCAGTGTTCGTCGGCTTGGAAAGCGGGAAAGAAAGATTGTGGATCCACACCGCCGTAGATCACTCGTAGTTGTCCGGGCAATTGCGGATGTAGACGTTGCGCCCATTGGGCCATGGCTTCTGAAACGGCAATCACCCCATCGCCCGAAGCCATCACTCGGCTGTAACGGCCCAAAGAATACTGCCCATGCACCGTGGTACACCAAAGCGGGCGTTGAGATCCGCGTAACGGCCGTATGGCAGCAGCGGCAATCCAGGCGGGAAGACGGGCTTGGGCATGTAATACATCCACCCGTTGGGCCTGTAGCCAGTGGCGTAGTTTACGAATATAGGCAAGCGTACTTAGGCGTTTTTTACCGATGGGCCAATGCAAGCACTCAGCACCAGCCCACTTCGCGCGTTCACTTAATGGCCCCGCTTGGGCAATTAACGTAACCCGATGCCCGGCAGCCAGTTGGCCTTCGGCCAGCTCTACGGTGGCCAATTCCGAGCCACCTAAGGTTAACGCGCTTAAGCAATGCACAATGTGCAGCGGTCGCGTATCGGCTGCCGCCGCCATCGTCATTGGCTCTGTTAGTCTTTCAGTACAAACAAAGCGCCGCAGTACTGGCAGCGGGCCTCGCCGGTTTTCTCAATGGGCAAATAAACGCGCGGATGAGAATTCCAGGTTTGCATTTGCGGGGTCGGACAGCTTAAGGGCAAGTCGGCACGGCTGACTTCGTAACGCTCTTGCGCATTGGCTTGGCCGAGTTTTTCATTATCTGCGTCGGTGCTATGCACTGCGGGATGCTCCAATCGATCGAAGGCAGTATTGTATTGCCATCGGCGCGCGGGGACAAAAGGTTCAGCATGAAAAGATGCATTAGCGGTCGCTACAATCGTTTAAAAAACCACTGACACACTTAAAACGAAGGCCGGAGACTAACGCTGGTGAATTTCAATCCACAGCCCAAACTTGCCCATGCAACGCTGGATCATTAACGACGGCATTCGCGGCCACCTCAGCCAAAGCCAAGCACTGGCCCAACACCTTGGCGGCGCACAACACATGGTGGATATTCCCTGGTTAGCGAGCGATATTTCCGGCATCAGGCCGTGGCTGTGGTTTGCACCGGCATACCAATGGATTCCGTCGCGCTGGCGTGCGGCATTGCCCACGGTGTCTCAAGCCACTTTGCTTATCGCCTGTGGACGACGCGCCGCCCAGGCAGCCTTATTGATGCAACAACGCCAAGCTGATCTCATTGAAACGGCTCAGATTCTCGACCCTCGTCGTTGCCGCCATCAATTCACCCGTATCATTACCCCATTGCACGATCATCTAAGCGCGAATAACGTCGTAACAACAGCAGGTGCCTTACACCAAATTAATCACGCACAACTCCAGCAAGCGGCCCTCTATTGGTCATCCCGCTGGCAACATTTGGCCTCGCCACGTCTTGGCATCTTGCTCGGCGGAGGCTCCCTGACCGCAGCGCGGCGAGAGTGGACAAGGTTATTTCAACAGCTTCGCGGGCATTTGGAAGCGGGTGCCAGTTATTTATTAAGTAGTTCACGCCGCACACCCAGCGCGCTGCAACAAGAGGTGGAAGCCACACTCACCCCCTACTCCGGCCAAGCCCATTGGGTTCACCAAAAAAGCCCGCAAGAGTCCAGCGAAAACCCCTATTTAGGCATTTTGGCCTTGGCCGACGAGCTCTGGGTCAGTGTCGAC
>JAKSCJ010000125.1 GCA_022360675.1 Lysobacterales bacterium | reverse complement strand
GAGTAAAGCCTAAGGCAGAATCATTAAAAAAAGCCGGGTGCGATTCCCGGCTTTTTTGTACGATTTAATGCTAACGCTCAGCGTAAACGCGCCGTGGCAATTTGGCTGCGTACCATTAGGCAGCCATCGCTCGCCTTACAAACAGCTTCCACTTTACAATCCAAACTATCGCCTTCACCCGCTTTAGGCTCTTGGGCTTCAAAGTGTTCGATCATGCCTTTTTCGAACACCAGCACCAAGGTGGAACCGCCGTAGCTGAAATAACCCAGCTCATCGCCTTTCTTCAGTTCGTCACCCAGCTTCACATTAATGGTGACCGAAGAAATCTCGGTAATGCCAATGGGTAACACCGCCACCTTACCCAGCTTGGGGTTTTCGATGATCACCAAGCCCCGCGTGTTGACCATGGCTTGGTAGCCTTGAGATTCGGTGCCTGCCGATAAATCAAAGCCTTCCGACAACAACTCACTAAAAGTCAGGCCCGAGATATTTTTCACCTCCACCACCTTGCCGCTGATGGGCGCATGCCAGCGGTGGTAATCCGAACCATCTAAGAACGACTGCATCACATCGCCACCCACAAAGTCGTCCACAAAAGCGCTGTGATCGAGCATATCGACAAGAGAATAATTTTGACCTTTGGTCCAAAACGCCGTGCAGCGTTCTATTTGGCGCGCTATGCGATACACGGTGCCGTCGTTGGCCGACACCACCACACGATCGTCGTCGGCACCGGCCAGCGGGCGATAGTCGGCCAAATTCCATTCGCGATGGAAAAAGGCATTAAATGACTCAAAGCCCCAATAGGGCTCAGCCGGATCATCGCTGTTGGTGTAATTGGCACATTGATGCAGACAAAATTGATCTTGTGCCGCTGGCGACAGCCAACCTTCGGCGGCGGGCACGGCCTGGTTCGGGTTCAGCACCGTTTTCGATTCTGGCGAATCCAAATACCGACACCAAGTATCTAATACTTGAGTCAATAGCAGATTAAATTCACGGGTACGAAACAAAGCAGCGCCGCTTATGGTGAACATATAAAAAACAAACAGACTCGACATTGGGAAGAAGAACTGTTGGTTTTTATCGGCATTAAACTCAGGCGCACGCTGGATAATATAATTCATGGTCAACAGCCATTCATCCAAATCATTAAACGCTGGCGTTAAACCAATTTTCTCGGCCATAAAATTAAATTGGCCGACCATCTGGCTGCCGTACATACGACCAATGGAATTGCCCTCACAACTAAAGAAATGATCAAAGGCCCGCATGGCTGGCGGTTTCGGTAAATTAGCCTGCCTCGCCGCCGCTAAATTCTCCGCCTGCCAGGCTAAAATCGATTTCACACGGGCTAAATCTTTCGCATCGGGCAATGCTTTAACGGCCGCGCTGGCCACACGCAACATTTGTCGAATGGGTAACATCACAGCTCTCCTTGACTTCAGATGAGTTAGTTTTTCAAAGCTAAGTCAAACTAATTTTGAGAACCAGACAAAACACTGCCTTTTCGTTACGAAAAATCGGCTTTCAAGCTTGCGATCAAGATGGCGTGATGGCTGATACGCGCTGTCGTTCCCTGCTAGGATGCTAAGCTTGCCAGCGAGAATAAGGAAAACCAGCGCATGGATTTTTCACTCAGTGCCAAAGCACGCGATTACCGCGATCGGGTTCATCGCTTTGTACAACAGCGTGCCATTCCCTACGAAACGCAGTATCGCGACGAAATCAAAGACTTGTGTCCACGCGAACAATGGCAGCAATGGCAGATGCCAAAAGGCATCAACACGCTAAAAGCCGCCGCTCGAGAACAAGGTTTGTGGAATTTATTTTTACCCGACGCCGAGCTTGGTGCCGGTTTAAGCCATGTGGAATACGCCTCGGTGGCCGAAGCCATGGGCCAAAGCTTAATCGCCGCCGAGCTGTTTAATTGCAACGCCCCCGACACCGGTAATATGGAAGTGCTGTGGAAATACGGCAGCGACGAACAAAAAAGCCGCTGGTTACAACCCTTGCTGAAAGGGGAAATTCGTTCAGCCTTTTGCATGACCGAACCCGATGTGGCGTCGTCTGATGCCACCAATATGCAGGCACAGGCCCGCATTGAAGGCGAGCAAGTCATTCTCAATGGCAGTAAGTGGTGGAGCACAGGCATCGGCCACCCCGATTGCCGTGTGTTGATTTTCATGGGCTTAAGCTTTCCCGACCAGCCCCGCCACCAACAGCATTCCATGGTGTTAGTGCCGTTGGATACACCCGGCGTTAATATCGAGCGCATGCTCTCCATTCATGGCGACGAAGACGCACCTTACGGTCACGGTCAGGTTCGCTTCGATAAAGTCTCGCTACCCGCCGATCACGTCATTCTTGGTCCTGGGCGAGGTTTCGAAATCGCCCAAGGGCGCCTCGGGCCGGGTCGCATTCACCATTGTATGCGCTGTATCGGTGCTGCCGAGCGTGTGTTGAAAATGGCCATCGAGCGCGGTATGCAGCGCCAGGCTTTCGGTAAACCGCTTATGTTGCTAGAAGGCAACCGCCGCACCTTAGCCGAGCTACGCTTAGCCATCGACCAAGCTCGTTTACTCACTTTGAGCACGGCATGGAAACTAGACCAACTCGGTGTGCACAAAGCGCTGGTGGATGTTTCTGCCATTAAAGTCATCGCACCTCGGGTGTTACAACAAGTGGTGGACTTTGCCATTCAGATTCACGGTGCCGCAGGCTTAAGTGATGAGCTTCCCCTCACCGGCTTCCACCTGATGGCCCGCAGCCTGCGCTTGGCCGACGGCCCCGATGAAGTACATCAAGCCATGATCAGTCGCTTGGAATTAAAGGCCTATCGCTAAATAAACGCCACGATAATCAACAGCACCATTATTGGAACACACCATTGTTGGAACCAAGGGAACCCATGTCGCAATCAAGCTCACAACCATACACAGACCAAGCCAAGCCCCAACGCCGTGGTGAAGAACTAGATATCGAAGCCATTCACACTTGGCTTCAACAACAACACCCTGAACTAAAAGAATTGCCTCAGGTTCAGCAATTCGCCGGCGGTGCCTCCAATTGGACTTACCATCTGGCCTACCCCGATCACGACTGGATTTTGCGCCGTCCACCGGCGGGCACAAAAGCAAAATCGGCCCACGATATGGGACGTGAATACCGTATTCAAGACGCGCTGAAGCCGCAGTTTCCCTACGTACCTGAGATGGTGGCCTGGTGCCAGGACGAATCGGTGATCGGTTGCGATTTCTATGTGATGGAACGGGTGGCTGGGATTATTCCCCGTGCCAATATGCCCCGTGGTTTACGCCTCAGCCCCGAACAAACCCGAGCTTTGTGTTTATCGATGGTGGATCGCTTGGTCGATCTGCATCGCATCGATATTCAAAACACAGCACTGACCGAACTGGATCGTGGCGAAGGTTATGCACGACGCCAAATCGAAGGCTGGAGCAAGCGCTATCAAAAAGTCACCACGTGGAATGTGAAAGGTGCAAGCTACGTAATGGCGTGGCTAAAAGAGCGCATTCCCCAAGACAGTGGCCACTGTTTGGTACACAACGACTGGCGCTTCGATAATTTGGTATTAAACGCTGATGATCCCAGCCAAATTATCGCGGTGTTAGATTGGGAGCTGGCCACCGTGGGCGATCCTTTAATGGATTTAGGCAATGCTTTGGCCTATTGGGTGCAGGCCGACGACGATCGCCTAATGAAAGCTACACGCCGCCAACCCACCCATTTGCCCGGCATGCTCACACGCCAAGAAGTGGTGGAACATTATCTGCAAAAAACTGGACGCGATAATAACGACACTTTGTCGCAATGGGTTTTTTATGAAGTGTATGGTTTATTTCGTTTAGCCGTCATTGCCCAACAAATTTATTATCGTTACCACCACAAACAAACCCGTAATCCGGCCTTTAAATACTTCTGGTTTTTAGTGAATTATCTACTTTGGCGCTGCCGTAAGATTATTCGCCAACGCGGTCGTGGTTAACTAGCAGCGGTTAACTGGCAGTGCTTGACTGTCTGCCATTAATCATGACGAGCATGTTGTTACGTTCTTTATTGGGAAGCATCACGTGGGTACGATTTATTTAATTCGCCATGGCCAAGCCAGTTTCGAGGCCGACGATTACGATCAACTCTCGGCCTTGGGTTTTCAACAAGCCATCGCTTTAGGGCAGCACTTTGCCCAGCGCAAATTACAGCCAACACATATTTTTAGCGGCAGCTTAAAACGCCATCAGCAAACGGCCGAGCATTGTTTACAGGCTATGGATCAAGCAGCGCAGTGGCAGGAGTTGAAAGGCTTAAACGAGTACAACCATCAAGAAATCATTGTGCGCCATACCCCGCGCTATGCCGACGCCCAAGTGATGCGCGAAGAAATGCAACGCCAAGAAAACCCATGGCGCAGTTTTCAAAAGTTTTATAGCCAAGCCATGTTACGTTGGATGCGAGACGAACACGCCTGTGACTACCAAGAACCCTGGGCTCAGTTTCGCGAGCGTTGCTTAGCCGCTTTAGACCAGATTTATCAGGCAACACAACCCAAGCAAAGTACATTGGTATTTAGCTCGGGTGGTGCTATTTCAGCTATGTGTCAGCAACTATTGGGCTTAGATGATCACCACACTTTGCAGCTCAGCTGGCAATTAGTCAACACCGGTGTCTGTCAACTTCAGTGTGGCCAACAACGCCCCCGCTTAAGTGTATTAAATGAACATAGCCATTTGCATCAACAGCAAGAAATTACGTATCGCTAACTATTAAGATTGCCGGTCTTCCCACCACACTCGCAACACAGCAATAAAAACAAAATACGCGAGCTGGAAAAACAACATGCCCCATAATGTGGTGGTGATCCAAGTAATCACCACCGCAGAGACAATCCACGAACCCAACGCCATTAACCAACCATGGTCTTTTTCCATGCCTTCACGGGCGTCGTGTTTACCGAACACTAAAAAGCTAAAAGCAAAAACCGCAGCAAACACCCATTCGTAAGCGTAAAACAACATGCACTCTACTCTCTACATGCAGGCCCAGCACTTCAGTGAAGTGCGCAAGATCAGTCAGGCGAAATAAACACTAAAAACGCCACAATAGGCGCTAAGCCCGTCACGAAGCAAGTCAGCCATTTAAGGATCACCCTCATGCAACGTATGCCCAGAGCTATCATCGCGCTTATTGAGCACATCGAACAGCATCTCGACGAATCCTTAACGCTGGCTCGCTTAAGTGACGTGGCTTGTTATTCTTCATACCACTTGGCACGCCAATTTAAAATCGCTACCGGTGTTGGCCTGTATCAATGGATTCAGCAGCAACGGCTACAGCGCGCGGCGTATCAGCTGGCTTTTAGTGAACGCAGCATTACCGACATCGCACTCCATAGTCGGTACGAAAACAGTGAGTCATTCAGTCGTGCCTTTAAACAGCAGTACCAACAAACACCTACGCAGTTTAGAGGCGCACCACAATGGCCAAACAAAGCGCTCACTAAGATGAAGAGTTTAGCGCCTTCCATTCAACAAGAGTATGCACTAATGTTTCGAGAATCTCAGGTGGTTCATATCGTTCAATTTCCACGCACACACTGCGCACTGTATCTTCATCAAGGTGCGCCCAGCACTTTATTAAACAGCGTGCGTCACTTCATTGAATACCGTAAACAGCACGGCCCAACACCTCACCACAGTCAAACCTTCAACATCATTTACGATGACCCACAAAGCACAGCACCGGAGGATTTTCGCTATGGTCTCGCTGCTAGCATTGAAGGCAAAGTGCCCGAAAACGATTTTCAGGTGACAGCCCACACCATTCCCGCAGGCCCCTGTGCCAAGCTCCGTCATATTGGCAGCAATGATCAACTCGGTTTAGCCATCGATTACCTGTATCGCGAGTGGCTTCCGCAAAGCGGTGAAACATTGCGCGATTATCCTTGTTTTATCCAACGTCTCGACATCGCGAAAAACGTGGCCGAACACGAACAAAATATTGATATCTATTTACCGCTAAATTCTCACCACTCAACGTAAAATATATTAGTTCAGCTAATCATTAGCTCATTAGAATTCTCAATATCTATAATTAAATAAAGAATTTTTATAAGACATCCCAAATACAAGCAAAGCCACGCCAACTAGCCTATACATAGTGAGGCAGCACAAGTGTGGGCACAGCAATCACCACCCAACACTTAAGCCTGCTTCTATAAACAAAATCATATTGAAGAGGTAACTAAAATGGCGAAGCAACACATCCAAGAGCTGGATCTCAACGAATTAGAAGATCGTATCGAATTCGGGCTCTGTGGTGGTGGCGGTGACGACGACGATGGCGGTTCCAGCGGCGGCAGTGGCGATGGTGGTAGCACCTGCGATGATGTCGACGGTGTCTTAGGCGGCACCGCAGAAAACGGCGCTTGCAGTAATGGTGACGGCCCCGGAGGTGGTGCCTAAGCCCAGATAAAGTCCGGGCGTAAGTTCACATCCAGCGCACAAAAAAGGCGACCGATGGTCGCCTTTTTTTATTGCTTTTAGTCAAAGTAATGATCGGCAAAAAAAAGCTGTAACCCCATTGGCTTCAATGCGTCTTTAATAACACAACGTAGGCTGTACCCGAAGGTTTAAGCAAGGGTTCGCTTCGTTCAAACGATGTTCAAATGATAACGTCCCTCACAGCTAAACCACTGCTCAATGTGCGGGGATTTGATTGGGGTAATGTATGTATCGAGCAATGATTGGCTTAGTTTCTGTATTAGCGCTTTCAATCTGCTCAGCCTCGCCTGGCAGTAAAAATCCTTTTAATGCAGAGGCACTCGATAACAAGGCACGCCAGCTGATGGCGCAAAACGACGTTCAAGGCTTGGCCGTCGCTGTGATTGAAGAGGGAAAGATTGTTCATGTAGCCGCTTACGGCCAGCGTAATGTAGAAAAAGCACTGCCGCTAACCACCGACACCATTATGTACGGTGCCTCTTTCACTAAAACTGCCTTTGCTTATATGGTGCTCCAGTTAGTGGATGAAGGGCGTTTGGATTTAGATGCTTCGGTGGCGGAGTTATTACCACGCCCTTTGCCCAGCTATAAGGAGGGAAAAAATGACTTTAGTGACTTGGCCAACGATCCACGGTGGCGGGATTTAACACCCAGAATTATATTGACGCACTCCACCGGCTTCGCCAATTTCCGCTGGCTTGAGGAAGACCGCAAACTTCGTTTTCATTACCCGCCGGGTAGCCGCTACGGATATTCTGGTGAAGGCTTCTATATTTTACAGCTGGTGCTTGAACAAGGACTGGGCTTAGATGTGGGTCAAGAGATGCAACGGCGTATCTTTGATCGCTTCGGCATGAGCAATACCAGCATGTCATGGCGACCCGATTTCGCCAACAATCTTGCCGATGGCTATGGCCTGGATGGCTCCTACGAACCGCACGACGAGCGTAGTAACGTGAGCGCTGCGGGTTCTATGGACACCAGCATCAGCGACCAAGCGCGCTTATGGGCGGCAATCGTTCGTGGCGATGGACTCAGTGCGGCCTCACGGGCTGAATTGATTCGACCGCAGCTCGCCATCACCTCACCCTACCAGTTTCCCACCTTGCTTAACGAAATTGAACCACGCAACCAAGATATCCAACTCGCTGCCGGTTTAGGCTTAGTCACCTTTCGCGACAGCTCCGGTAGTGCATGGTTTAAAGGCGGCCACAACGACTGGACCGGCAATATGGTGATTTGCTTAGAACACCAAAAACGCTGCGCCGTAATGATGGCCAACGATGTACGCGCTGAAAAAATTTACCCCGAATTAGCTCGAACCATACTCGGGGAAACGAAAATGCCGTGGCGATGGGAATATCATTTTGAATAAACATAGCGCTGTATAGAAGCTTCTGAATTCAACGAATACCATGCAAACAAAAAAGGCGAGCAATAAATCGCCTTTTTTATTGATGCTTAGGCCAGCTCAGCTCAGAGTTTCATATCGGAGCTATGATAAAACGATGAAAACATGGCATCGCTGTCATAGAGTACATTGCAGCCGATAGCTTGCCTAAACCTTAATTAGACGATTATTGAAGTACTGTACAGGGATCCCATTCTGGGCAGTGGCCACCGGGCGTAAAGAAGGTGGTGTTAACTACTCTAGTGATTACTCTATTTTGGAAAAACCACGATGTAGAGCTAGTCCATGTTCCTGTTACTCCCTCATTAACTCCAGGGCCAATAACGGTTCTGGTAACTGAGCCGGTACCGCCTGGAGGAGGAAGCGGAGGAGTATCATTGCTATCTCTGCTTTGTTCACCCACTAATTCAAATACCACATCGCTGGGTATATTAGTTTCCTCAGCTTTAATGATCTCGCCGTTCTTATCACGCTCACGCTTTAAATAGTAATCGCCGTAAGGCACCAGTTCGAAACATGAATAACCGCAATTATCGGTAACAATAGAAGATGCCAAGGCGCTCGTTGAACCCAATATAGAAAAAACAATTAATGCCAAAACCACTCGTAAGTTCACGTTTATTCCTTTAAGTAAAATATTTCGGATCTAAACCTAACGTTCGGTAAATTTAGCAAATGAAAAACATCACGTCAACATCGTAAGCCATTATTTTAATTAACAAAAAATGGGACACATGCGTAAGTTACGAGAATACGACCATTGGCGACAAACACAAAAAAGGCGACCCAAAGGCCGCCTTTTTCTTAACATCTAAAGCCTTACATCCGCGGCAAGCGCTTTGACTTACCGCTGATGATTTACGCTTGTCCCTTACTTAGAAGGTACAGGTTGACCCGGAGTCCAGGGTGCACCCACAGCATTGAGCTTTTCTTCGAAGGCAGGAATTTCTTCTTGCACTAAGCGATTTAAACGAGCACTCAAAGTGCCCCATTGCTCTTCGACGATTTCTAAGCTGCGACGATGGGTCGGTGTCGGGCCATAGGTCGACAAACCGGTGCCGATAGCGGCCACGCCTAAGCGACCAGAAATGGTGCTGCTGGGCTCATTTAAGGCTTCTTTTGCGCTATCGCCACTAATTTGATATTCGATGTCGTACAGCGCCTGGCGTAAACGATGCCATTCAGCATCTAGCTCACCCGGCACCACTACGGTGCGATTCATCGCGGTTTGCAGGTGGCCTAAGCGTTCGGCCGCAGCACCTAAGGTGGCAGAAGCCGCGCTGGTGGCACGTTGCATCGACGCTAAGCGTTTCCAGAAGGCCACCACCTGATCAGGCGTTGCACCCGGTAAAGCACCTTTACGCAGCGGTTCGACATCGAAACCCACCGCATCGGCCAGCGGACTGACAACACCGTTCACACGCTTGGCCAGCTCCACAGTGTAACGACCCGGTGCGGCTAAGTAACCTGAGCCGCTGTCGTCGCCGAAGAAACCGCCACCGCTGCCAATGGCTTCAATGGAGGGATAACTCAGATCCCAATCGACACGGTGCATACCCGCTTTAGCCGGACCTTCGATACGACGCACCACATTGCCATCGCTATCACGTACGGTGAGTACGACCACAGGCTTGGCTTCGCGGCGTTCGGCTTCAATTTCATCCCAGGAAATAGCCGGGGTGTCTTTGTCTTCGTCGATCAGCGCTTGTTCTGACTTTTGACGATCTTCTTGTGAAGTGGTCAGTGAGTCTTTCAAGTAATAGGTGAACACGGCACCAAAGGGCGGGTTCGGCGCGGTGTAGTAGCCGCCACCTTGGGAGGCTTTTTCACCAAAGCCTAAGGAGGCACGCGGAATGTACCACCACGCTTTGCGCGGATCGAACAACAGCGCTTCTTGCTCTAAAGATTCAGCGCTTACACCACGCAGCGGGGTGTAGTCGTCCAGAATCCAGAAACCACGACCAAAGGTGGCACCAACCAAATCGTTTTCACGACGTTGAATGGCCAAGTCACGGAAGGAAATGGTGGGCGCATCACCGGTGAGTTTGATCCATTTCTTACCGGCATCAACCGTGAAGAACACACCAAATTCGGTACCGGCAAAGAACAGCTCGGGGTTCACGTGATCTTGCACCAAACGCCACACCAGATGGCGCTCGGGCAGATCGCCGCTCATATTGCGCCAGCTACGACCACGATCGGTGCTGCGCAGCAGATAGGGCTGGTAATCGCCAAATTTGTGGTTGTCTAAAGCCACGTACACGGTGTCGGCATCGAACAAGTCGGCTTTGATATCGTTCACGAAGGCGGTAGCAGGCACATCGGGCAGTTTGCCTACTTCGATGGAGCGCCAGCTTTCGCCGCCATTTTCAGAAACTTGAATCAGGCCATCGTCGGTACCGGCATATAGAATGCCTTCAGTCACCGGCGATTCAGCCAGCGAGGTAATGGTGTTGTATTGCGACATGGCATAGGTATCCCACGGCGCATCCCAACTCCATTTACGGCCCATTAGTTCCAGCTGTAAACGCTCTTGGTTACGGGTTAAATCGCCCGAAACTGCGCGCCAGGAATCGCCACGGTTATCAGAACGCCAAACGCGTTGTGAGGCGTAGTACAAACGTGTGGGTTGATGCGGGCTCACTAAGATGGGTGAATCCCAGTTAAAGCGTTGGGGATCTTCACCCGGCTCTTCTTGAGGCTGGATGTAAACGATTTCACCGGTGGTGCGATCCACACGAACCAGATTACCGCCTTGCCATTCCGAGTACATGCTATCGGGGTTGCCGGGCTCTACCGCCGGTTGGTGACCATCGCCAAACAGAGTGATAAACCAGTCGGCGTTGCGAATACCGTGACGGTTATCGGTGCGCGAGGGGCCACCTTGGGTGTTGTTATCTTGGGTGCCGCCGTAAACCGTGTAGAAAGGTTCGGCATCGTCCACAGCCACTTTATAGAACTGGGTGATGGGCAGGTTATCGACAAAGCGCCAGCTTTG
>JAKSCJ010000382.1 GCA_022360675.1 Lysobacterales bacterium | reverse complement strand
TTTAGTGCGTTACGACGCGGAGCGCGCGACGCTGAAAGCGCCGCGGTTCCACGAGAGTTTTTGATCAATGTTTTGGTCATCGTGGAGGCTCCTTATGGGTTTTGGATCACCGAGGGGTTATTCACTTGCACCGCGGTGCCACGCGACAGTACGAAGCCTGCCATTTGCGCCTGCATTTCAGCAGTGGCCGCCGGTGAAGTGGTGGGGTCCAGTAAAGAGCCGTGGGTGGCTGGCGGCACGAAGCGCAATCCAGCGCGAGCACCCATCGCATCGACCAAGGTGTCGTTGATTAAATCTAATTCCATCACCCGCAGCAAAGGCTCGGTACCCGCTAGCGGAGCGGTGGCCACGGCGTTAGGAATAACGCTATCGCCAATCACTTCGTGAACTAATACGGCATTGGTGGCCGCGGTAATCGCGCCCCAGTTCACTGGATCAGCACTATCAACCGCCGCCTGGGCAGCACCTAAGAAGGCTTCGAAATCAGCGGTGCCCGGTTGTAAACCTGCCGAGGCCGCTAAGCCTGCGCGAATACGCGGACCAAAGGTGTCGGAGCCATTCAGCAATTGAGCAATGCCGCCGCCGGGAACCGACAGCACGGCAGTGCTGACATTGGGCTCAACCGCCAGATAAGCGATACCGGTAATGGAGCCTAAAGACTGACCAACGAAGCTCACGCGAGCGCTATCGAAGTCACCCACGCCATCGGCGTCGATATCCATGTTGTCGACCGACAAAGTCAACACAGACAGATCAGCCTGACCTTGGCGGATGTTATCGCGCGAAGTTAATAGGCTAGCCAAGTTAATAAAGTGTGTGCCGGAACCGTCGATCACGCCATCGGGACCAGGCGCCGAGGTGGCGTTGTTCACTAAGTCCAAATCAAAAGTGCGTTCGTTAGCCAGCAAACCAAACGGTGTGTTACCTACATACAAAGCCGCCAGCGGTTGGGTAGGGTCACCCAACGCGGTATCGGTGATGCCGTGTAAAGGTAAGTCGATGGCAACCACCGCCACACCTTGTGAAGCAAAGGTATCGGCAATGGCCAGGGCATCGGAACGATTACGAGTGATACCGTGTTGGTAGATCACCAAAGGCCAGCCAGCCGCCGGGCGCGTATGGCCACTGCTGGCATTAGGCACGGTCATTAACACGGGAACCGTTTGGACGCCATTGGCTACCGGGAACGGGTTCGCCACCGTTACATGGGTTGAGGTGGGATCTAAACCCAGCTGATCGAAAGGCGGCAGATATGCACCGGGCTCGGCGCGCCAGAATTCGGTCAACGGTAAGGTGGGCGTGGTGGGCTGAGGAATACCCAAGTAATACGGCATGCTGATCACGCCGATATTGATATCCGCTAAGCCGGGTGAACCGGGCAACACCTGGGCCGTGGTTAAACCAGTAGGAGCCAAAGTAACTGGCGCCGCTTGAGCTGTGCTACGAACAGCGTTCAACACCGGCGTGATGGACTGCGTCGTCATCGTCCAACTCAGCACGATACGGCTGGGATCAAGGCCCGCAGCGGCAGCGGCGGCTTCTTGAGAGTTGATGATTTGACGTAAGGGCTCCAGCGCTTGCGCTGTTGCTGCGGGCAGCAACGGGTCGGTGGAGTTGCCGTTGGCATCAACCAAAGGCGAAGTTCGCTTACCCAAGAAGTAAGTTTGCGACGGTGTGGCATCGTTACCATTGGTATCGGTAATACCGTTGGTAATGACCGCCATGTATGCGGTGAGCTCTTGCAGCGGCTGCAAAGGCAAAATGGCAATGCTGGCACCATCGGGATCCACCGAAGAAGGCACTGCCACGTATTCCGCACCAGGTGTCAGCTCACGAACGACACTGGCCACCGCAGCGGTACCCGGTACCAATTGCACTTGGAACACGCGCACACTGCTACCAGGCACGATGGTGGCAGGGTTAATACGTGCAGAAAATCCAGCAGACCAAGGCGCTACGGTGCTAAAACCGTCTAACGCATTTAAGGCCACTTGCGGATTGGAAAAATCGGTGGGATCGGCCACCGGAATGTTTAAGGTTAAATCTGTTGTGCCGAGTAACAACAGATTATTGGGAAATGGAAGCACACCGCCGGCCGGATCAAAGTTAGCAGTGATAGTCCCTGTCGTTGGGTTCCCATTATTATTGGTCGCTGGTGGTGCCGGGACAGCACGGTCGGAGCCGGTACTGCCGCCGCATCCTGCTAAGACAAGCAGTAGCACCCCCAGAGTCGATATCGTTTTAAGATTCATTCTTATATCCCCGAAGCATGGATAAGCGCTTACCCGGCTTATCATAGGTATAGGACTCGTTTTTTTGCAAGCAAGCCCTCAAGCTTATTTACAAGTTTCTGCATAACTTGCAAAAAATTGCAGCAGGATTGATATCCGAAACGGACATTTAATGCAAGATCCTGATTGAGACGTTGTTAGCTTAAAACTATAAAAACCAATATGAATTTAGCGCTTAATAAAGTAGCCCCGCAAAAAATATACAGATCTGACGCCTTATTCACTGTGATTCCATTCAGTCATTTAATGGCTTGAAAAAATGCATAGCCCTGTCAGCCACGCCACCTAATCTAGACGGCTTCACCCTCGCAAGGCCAGCAGTTATGGTGCTTAGCCTGGCTATAGAAATCCTTTATGCTGTGATACTAAGCATAAGGTCATCCAAGCAACCAACGATCAAGGACACGAGTTTGATGAAACGCCCAAGTGCCCAGTTGCGCACATTAAGACGATTGCGAAAGACCAGAGTCGCTGCGCCAAGGCAAAGCATTACTCAACAAGCACTTACCCTCGTCGTTGTTTTTATATGCTGGACGACTTCCGCCACGGCTGACGACCAAACCCTTTTTATAGGTCACGAGCACCAAACGGGCGCACCTCAGCAATGGAATGAACTCACCATCGCTCAATTTCAGAGGGCCCAAGCTCAGGGCCATATGAACGCAGAGCAACTAACACGCTACTATATACAACGTATACAAGCATTAAACGAACAAGGCCCGCAATTACGCGCTGTGCTCGAACTCAACCCTAAGGCCTTAGCACATGCAAAAGCCTTGGACCAAGAACGGCAATCCCAGGGCACACGCTCAGCCTTACACGGCGTACCCGTTTTATTAAAAGCGAATATTTCTACAGCGGGCCCAATGGCAACCCATAGTGGCTCGGCCGCTTTAGCCGGCCATATCGCGGCCAAAGACACGCCACTCGTACGTCAATTAACAGCTGCAGGTGCCGTCATTTTAGGCACTAGTAATCTCAGCGAGTGGGCGAATTTTCGCGGGCAGTCTTCAAGCAGCGGTTGGTCCAGCTTGGGCGGCCAAACCCGCAACCCTTATGTTCTGAACCGCAGCCCTTGCGGCTCCAGTTCAGGATCAGGAAGCGCCATCAGTGCTAACTTGGCCTTGTTAGCTGTAGGCACTGAAACCAATGGTTCCATCGTCTGCCCCTCTGCCATCAATGGCATCGTGGGAATCAAGCCCACACATGGTGCAGTAAGTGGTGAAGGTATTATTCCCATCGCCACCAGCCAAGATATCGCAGGGCCTATGGCGCGCACTGTGGCCGACGCCGCAGTGATGCTCGACACCATGCTCACGCCCGAGGCCAAAGCGCGCATCAATACCTCGCTTCAAGAACAGGCCAAACCAGGAAGCCTGAAAGGCGTACGCATCGGGGTCGTCAGTTACTTCGCTGCCAACCACCCCAAGGTCCAAGCCATCATTCAGCAGGCAGCCGCGCAAGCCGCCGCCGCCGGAGCTGTCATCGTGGACATACCCGAATGGTCACTGGAGGAGCAAACCTTTGCCGACTTCTTTTATGTACTGAAATACGAGTTTAAGCGCGATGTGGAAGCTTGGTTAGGCAAAAACCAATACCCCAATGGCATGCGGCAATTAAGAGACATTATTAGCTTTAATCAGCGACACACCGATAGCGTGATGCCATTTTACGGACAGGAATATCTGGAACAGGCAGAAAGCATTGATTTACAAGCCGAGCTTGAACGTTGGCAAGCTGCTCGACGATACAGCCGTGAGCAAGCCCAAGCTTTAATCGACAACACGCAGGAGCGCTATCAGCTCGACGCCATTGCCCTACCCACCAACGGACCAGCGTGGCTTATTGATCATCTCAATGGCGACCGCTTTGAATTAAGCTCATCATTCGCGGCCGCCAATGCTGGCTATCCGGCCATCACCATTCCCGTCGGTTTTCTGAA
Organism: Lysobacterales bacterium; assembly: GCA_022360675.1. GTDB lineage: Bacteria > Pseudomonadota > Gammaproteobacteria > Xanthomonadales > Wenzhouxiangellaceae > JAKSCJ01. The sequence continues at coordinate 4,216 of JAKSCJ010000382.1, read as the reverse complement.
CCAGTTACCCATTGGCATGAGTTTAGTGGGCAGCGCTTGGCAGGAGGCACACTTGGTACACATCGCCGCCAGTTGGGAGCAACAGCTACAAGCGCGCCGACCACCACAATTTATTCCATCCCTAGAGGCGCTGAATCAGGCCAGTCGTTACATTTTTGATCACGCCCAACAGGATTAAAGCGCGCAAAGCTACAAAATCACAAAACTACAAAACCTGTGCAGCAAAGGTATCGCATGCATTAAATTGACCTTGCTCGTAACCCACCCGGAACCAGCGCACCCTTTGCTCTGAACTCCCGTGGGTAAAACTATCGGGTGCCACACGACCGCCCGACTGGCGTTGCAAACGATCGTCGCCAATGGCTGCGGCCGCCGTTAGCGCTTCTTTAATATCGCCCTGATCTAATAGATTGCGACTGCGTTCGGCGTGATGCGCCCATAATCCTGCCAAGCAATCGGCTTGCAGCTCCAAACGTACCGATAAAGCATTGGCTTGGGCTTTGGGCAAACTGCGCTGACGCTGATGTACCTGATCTGAAGTGCCCAACATGTGTTGCACGTGATGCCCGACTTCGTGGGCAACCACATAGGCTTGAGCGAAATCGCCGGGAGCGCCAAAACGGCTTTTGAGATCTTCGTAAAAACTGAGATCAATATAGATTTTATCGTCGCCCGGACAATAAAACGGCCCCATGGCAGACTGAGCCCGACCACAGGCTGAATTCACCACATCAGTAAACAACACCAGTTTGGGTTCGCGATATTGCCCACCTGATTGTTGAAACAAGGCATTCCAGGTATCTTCGGTATCAGCAAGCACCACGGATACTAAGTCGGCTAAAGCTTCTTCCCGGGGTGACGCCCGATAAGGCTGCTGTGGTGTATTGGCATTAGGTACATTACTGGGCCCACCGCCACCTGCTAAAAATAAACTGGGATCCACACCAAAATAGAGTGCGGCTAATACCAGAATAACGGTTCCAAGTCCGCCGCCAAGGCCTTTACGGCCCAAGGGCATGCGCCTTCCAGTTCTTCCCTGACCGCGACGATCCTCAATATTCCAGCTTCTACGGCGGCCACCCTAGCGCATACGGCTCTCTTCTCGTAGTCATTTCTTCGTCATCAATCTGCCCTTAGACTGCGGCAAAGCGGGCTGTTACCAACATGGCCCCGCCGCTACGCGATGATAAGTTTATGGATATGCTGGGCAGATCGTTAGTTGCTCGTCATTGTAGTGAATTTACGCACCCACCTAAGTAACGGATTGTGACAAGCACGACCACTGAGCAAACAAAAAAGGACATTTCATGACCACAAGCACGCTAACGTTTGAGAATCGGCGGTAGAATTCGCGGCTTAGTTATTTTCGATCAAACTCAATGCGCTAAAACTGAAGCAATGGACTGTGAGCAATGAGTTTAAAGCTCGCGCCGCCAGGGAGAATCGATATGAATGCTGAAGACAGCAAAACAATGGGAAATAGCAAACCGGACAACAGTGCCCGCTGGTATTTCGACTTTATTTCGCCTTTTGCTTATTTGCAGTGGATGGATTTACGAACCCAGAGCAATATCCCTAACCTGGAAATAAAGCCCGTTTTATTTGCTGGTTTACTGAAAAAAAACGGGCAGCTGGGCCCCGCCGAAATTCCGGCCAAACGAGCCTACACCTACCGTTATGTCACCTGGCTTGCCCGTGAACAAGATGTACCTTTCCGCTTTCCCTCAGGCCATCCATTTAATCCGCTACCTTTACTGCGTCTGGCACTAGCAGCTCAATGCCAGGTCGAGGCTGTCGATCAAATGTTCCAATTTGTCTGGTGCCATGGCCATATCCCCAGCAACGACAGTGCGATGGATGCACTGGCAGAGCGTTTAAATATTGAAAACTGGCGCGCTGCCATTCAAGAGCCCGCGATTAAGCAAGCGTTGATCGCCAATACCGAAGAAGCCATCGCCAAACAAATTTTCGGCGTGCCCACGATCGATTACCAAGGCCAGCAGTTTTGGGGACAAGACAGCACCGAAATGTTTTTAGACTTTCTCCGCAACCCCGCACTTTTCGACGATGCTGAAATGCAACGTGTAAGCGAGTTACCTATTGCTGTCGAGCGCCCACGCTGATCATTCGAATGCATTAACAGGCAGCGCTTTCAAAAGACGCCGTTCGGGGCCGTCATTAGGAAAACTAACTGATGTACTTTTCCATGGTCCAATTGACCAGGATTTGACCATCACGCTCGGTATCATTTTGGTGCAGTACCGCAAACCCCTGTTTGGCAAAAAACGGTCGGGCAAAATGCGAGGCACAGACCGTTAAGCGACAGATACCCTGATTCAGCGCTTGGAATTCCATATATCGATACAGCGCCGACGCCACACCGCGGCGCTGATAACCCCGGTGGGTATATGTCCATTCAATATGGCCAGCTGGAGTCAGGGTGATAAAACCCACCACCTGATCACCTAACACCGCCACATACGGTGGCAAGTCTGCTAAACGTTGCCGCCAATAATCGTAATTAACCGGCAATGGCGCCCAGGCATTCACCTGGGCCTGAGTGTAATGTTCTAAGCCAACAGTATGGATGGTCTCGTAAAAAATATCGGTAAGCGCCTGGGCGTCTTCAGCTTGATAATGGCGGATTTCCATCAGTTTCTCTAACGTACTCTAAAAAACCCAAAGGCAACAGACGCAATTAGCGTAAAGAAGTTCACTTTTTGAGATATCGAGCAGAGACCACGTGGCGGCACATCGTCTTAAGTCGACCGCGTACCGAATAAACCCACACGAAAGCCACGCTGTGTTAAGTATTTTGTGCAGCGACCGCTAATCGACAACATCAGCAGCAAGTTAATAACGGGAAAATGGCAAAAAACTAATATCAGCACACGAACCCATATTGCATATTGCAAACCGCGCATGGCAATAAACACGCCAAAGATACCGGCAAAGTAAGAGATAAAATAAAAAGGAATGGCTAATAGGCTAACGATTGACTCGTTTCGAAAGAGCATATTTAGAGCAAAGATCATCAAAAATGAAACAAACGAAACCAGTATCCGCTTCTGGCCGCCTGCAATCTGTCGATCGCGCAATTGCTGCTCATCAGCATGATGTTCGTTTTGAGGATTAGCTTGAGCCAGCTCACTCTTAGGGGCTTGATAGGCAAGATAACTGGACGAATCGCTCGCGCTGATATGGCTGGAACTGGGGTCGTTAGAAGTCATGGCTTTCCTTAAAATCACAAAATTTGGCTGCATGCTAACAAGCAAGCCAAAAGGCTTTAAGGAAAATGGCGAACAACGGCTCAATGAGCCGTAATTCTTAAATGTTCATTGACCCATTTTGCGCAAGCACAGAGGGTAAAGCCCCTCATAACCAGCAGCCGCCAAGAAACCACCAACAGCGATCAATCCAGCTTGGCCCCCAGCCAACCAATGGTGAAACCGGCGGCACGTAAGCGTTGGGTAGCCGCGTCGTTCAAGCGCATCATCACAATAAAATTAACAAGCGGTATGCACATAACCAGGAAAACAAAAACACAGCTTAGGCGAGAATAGGAAAGTGCTGCCGCCAATTGAACGCCATAAAACACCGACATCAACAACCCTGCCAGCGCTAACAGTACAAAACCAGGAAGCACATAGGCTGAAAGCGAAACGCCTGTCATATAAATCGTTAAGGAGAGAATAACCCAGCGTTGGAAATGGCCAATTTGGAAAAGGGCGCTACGTACGGCTTTAGGCCGAGCATATCGATTAAGCTCGGCTTTAGGCACCTGATAAAGATCGCTACTCATTGAAAACCTCATGACGAATGTACACTGCCCTTTTCCACTCAAACGGCCTTGGCCTTGGTCCGGCTTTTTGTCGTAAAACGACCTGCTGTTTGCGTTGGCTTTATCGCTTGGTAAAGCGTTAGCTTTAAACCTTGTTATTCACTCGCCATGCCATGTCTCGTCTCGTGATGATCAAGGCGTTGTTCATCGCCATTGCGCTCACGAAATCCATACATCGTTTATTCTTTTTTGTTAATTTTCTAATTTAATCATGCTAGACCTAATAAATCGACACTGAGTTCCCTGTTATTCTTAAAAAAAATGTGTCCATCTTTGCACCCACTTAGCAAGAATCGCTTAATATAATCATTAAGCTTACCCACTAAACTCACATAACAATGGGCGATACGCTGACGCAACGCCCATATCTATATT
>JAKSCJ010000267.1 GCA_022360675.1 Lysobacterales bacterium | reverse complement strand
TGCATCTGCTGCACGCTGCGTGAAGATCTTTTAGAAGAAGTGAACAAGCTAGCGAAAGATGGGCGTTTTGATTATTTAGTAATTGAATCCACGGGTATTTCAGAACCTCTACCCGTGGCCGAGACCTTTACCTTTGCCGATGAACAAGGGGTGTCTTTATCGGACGTGGCACGGCTCGACACCATGGTGACCGTGGTGGATGCGATCAACTTCTTAAAAGACTACGACGAAGCTAAATACCTGCAAGAAACCGGCGAATCGCTTGGCGAGGATGACCACCGCAGCGTGGCCGATTTACTGGTGGATCAGGTGGAATTTGCCGATGTGATTCTCGTCAGCAAAACCGATATAGCCACCAAGGCCGATGTGCAACGCTTAATGGCAGTGCTTAAAACACTGAACACCCACGCGCAAATTATTCCCATGAGCCAGGGCCAAGTGGATATTGATTCGGTATTAAACACCGGCTTATTCGACTTCGAGCGCGCCCAACAAGCGCCCGGCTGGTTAAAAGAGCTACGCGGCGAACACGTGCCTGAAACCGAAGAATACGGTATTGGCAGTTTTAGCTATGGTGCACGGCGTCCGTTTCATCCCGAGAAGTTTCATCACTTTCTGCATAACACCGAACCCTACGGCAAGTTGATTCGCTCTAAGGGTTATTTCTGGTTAGCCACACGCCCTGAATTTGCAGGCCAATGGAGCCAGGCCGGTGGTATCGCCCGTTATGGCTTTGCCGGCATGTTCTGGAAGTCGGTGCCTAAAACAAACTGGCCCACCAACCCCGAGTATTTAGCTTCTATTGAAGAAAAATGGGTAGAGCCCTTCGGTGATATGCGTCAGGAGCTGGTGTTCATCGGCCAAGGTTTAGACCAAACGGCCATGACTCAAGCATTAGACAACTGCTTGCTCACCGAAGAAGAGGTCTTACGTGGCAAAGACTATTGGGCGTCGTTAACTGATCCCTTCCCCGATTGGGGACCGGCAGCATAAATAAGCAAGCTGCAAGAAATCGTGCAAATCGCAAAAAACCGAGCTAGGCCGTGTTTAAGCGCTTCATCAACTATTCAGCACCAAGCCAAAGGACTTAACCATGAGAAACAGTGAAATCCCTGCATTATTTGAAGCGTGGAATAGCGCATTACAAACGGGCGATCCAAAGCAAGTCGTGGCACTTTACGAAAGCAACGCCATTTTATTGCCCACCATCTCGAACCAGGTTCGTCACAACCCTGAAGAACTCGAAGATTACTTTGTTGCCTTCTTAGGTCGTGGCCCGGCGGGCGTTATCGACGAGTCTAATGTGCGTGTATTTGGCGATGTCGCCATTAACTCCGGCGTGTACACCTTTACCTTTAAAGACGGCGCGAAAGTACAAGCCCGCTTTACCTTTGTTTATCGCTGGAATGGCCAGGCATGGAAGATTGTTGAGCATCATTCTTCAGCCATGCCAGAAGCCACCAGCTAGTTGGCCTTCTATAGCGCTGGTGATGCCAAGGTTGAGGCATCACCAGCCATGCCTTAGCAAGCATTCACGCTACTTCCCTTAGTGTTTTGTTACACCGTCAACACGACACCGATTCGCAACATATGGCTCGACTCTTCGTTAATCAATTAACTGTTAT
>JAKSCJ010000056.1 GCA_022360675.1 Lysobacterales bacterium | reverse complement strand
TTGCTGGCAATATCATCGTACGTGGCCTCCTTGCCGCTTGATATGATGGCATTGTGATCGAAATGGCGATTGCGGGCCTTGTTTGAACAGACCCAGCACCGCTCACAACGGGTATATTGCCCGCTGTGTTGGTTGTGCACCTGAATGGCTGCCACAAAAAAATATGGCAGCGCATCAGTTTAGACGATCAGTCGCTTTCGACAGGAGTAAGGTTGGCCTCAATCCATTGCTGAGCATGGGCCATTTTTTCTTCTGCCGTTTTCATGCTGAGCAGTTTCAAGCTTAATTCGCGTTGTCTGCGACCCCGTTCCATGGCTTCGGCGTAGGGAATACGATGGAACATCACCATGCTGTATCGGGGAATAAAGCGTTCGGGAAACGAGCGCTCCAGCGCCCACTCCAATTCCTTTACCGCCAGATGGTTAGGATCGCGCACGCCTTGACGCATTTCTTCGTAATTTTCCAACGCCATATCCGCCAGCGCGTCGGTATTGTGGCGGCGTTGTTGTTGGAATTCGGCCAGTAATTCGTCCCAGTGATCGTGGCTTTCCAAAAGCTGCATGAGCACATCGACATCTTCAAAAGCAGCGTTCATCCCTTGGCCATGGAAAGGCACCACGGCGTGAGCGGCATCACCCAAAATCAAAGCATTACCCGCCAAATGCCAGCGCGGACAACGAATGGTGCCCAAGCGACCAATGGGATGGGTTTCTAAATCCTGCGGCAGCTGGCTGAGTAAAGGCAGGGCTTCGGCAAAGTGCTCTTGCATGAACTCGCGCCAAGCCGTTAGGCGTGCTTCGGCGTAATGGTCTGCACTTTCATCCAGGCCCGCTTCAATGGCGGCAAAGCTGGTTTCGCCTTCCCGCGCTAAGAACAGTGTGGCGGTAAAGCTGTGATCGGCATTGGGCAGTGCAATCAACATAAAACCGCCACGAGGCCAAATGTGCAGCGCATTGCCCTCGATGGCGAAGTCGCCGATTTCTGTGGGTGGAATGGTGAATTCGCGATAGGCGTGATCCAACAAGTCGGCATGGGTTTCAATGCCGTCGGCTCGTTCCATGGCTTTGCGTAAAGCCGAGCCCGCACCGTCGGCACCGATGATGACATCGTAGGCGTCGTCGTTACGGCTGCCGTCGCGATCGTCCACAAAGTGGGCGATACGTTGCTCGAAGTCCACCGCTTCTAAACGCTGATGAAAGCGCAGCTCAATATTGGGCCGGGTGCGGGCAAAGTTCAGCAATAAACGGCTGAGTTGATCGCGGTGAACACTGTAGTTCACTTCCTCGGGTCGTTGGCCATAAGACTGAAAACTCAGCTCACCATTGATGCGGTGCACCATGCGTCCGGCCATGGGAATGGTGATTTTATCCACCGCCTCCAGTACACCCGCTTCGGCCAGGGCGTGGCGGCCACGTTCGGCCAGAGCCAAGTTGATGGAGCGGCCACTGGGCACGGCTTCGCGCTCTGGATCGGGGTAACGCTCGTATAAACGAACATTAAAACCTTCATCGGCCAAACGCAGCGCCAGCAAGGTGCCGGCGAGGCCAGCACCACAGATGCTAATGCGAGAGTCGCTATCGATAGGTGTCGCCATAGGTGTTTCGATAGCGTTGCCCTGTTGGGGCGAGGCCGCTGAAGCAGCGGCCGTGGAATCATGATCAGGCATGGGCGCGAAGTTCTTCTTCGAGACGGCGGATTCCATGCCAAACATCTTCGAACGTGTTGTATAGGGGAACGGGAGCAAAGCGGATCACATCCGGTGCGCGCCAATCGCTCACAATATTGCTGGCCACCAAGGCATCGTTAATGGCCTTGCTGGCATCGGGATTTTGTTTGATACGCAACGATAGCTGGCAACCCCGGTAGTTGGGGTCGCTGGGTGTAATAATCTCAATGGCCTCAGATAAGCGCTGTTGAATTAAGGCTTCCATAAAGCCGGTCATGCGCAATGATTTTTCGCGCAGTGCATCCATGCCCACCTCGTCGAAAATCGCCAACGTGGTGGTCAAAGGCGCTAAGGTCAGAATGGGTGGATTACTGATTTGCCATGCGGCCGCACCGGCGGCGGGATCGAGATCGGGGTCCATGCGGAAGCGTGTGCTCACATCGTTAGACCACCAGCCGTTTAGAATCACTAAATCGTCGCGATTATGGTGGCGCGAGTGAACAAACACACCCGAAACCGCGCCCGGCCCGCTGTTTAAGTATTTGTAACAACACCAAGCGGCGAAATCGGCACCGCTGTCGCCCAGGTTCACCGGAATATTGCCCACCATATGCGCCAGATCAAACCCGGCAATGGCACCGGCGGCATGGCATAGCCCGGTTACTGCTTTTACATCGAAGCGCTCGCCGGTCACGTATTGAACGCCGGGCCACAGCACTAAGGCTACCTCGTCGCCGTGTTCGGCCAGGTAGCTTTGCAGGCCGCTAATGCCGTGCAGCTTGGTGGTGGGATCTTGTTCGATTTCCACCAGATGTTGCTCGGGGTCCAGGCCATGCCATTTCAGCTGGCTGACGACTGCGTAGCGATCCGACGGAAACGCCGCTTTTTCAATAACAATTTTGCAGCGCTTGCCTTCAGGAC
>JAKSCJ010000041.1 GCA_022360675.1 Lysobacterales bacterium | reverse complement strand
TTATCGTCACGCCCAAAGGCGATAACAAAATCGCCGTTGGCGGTGAGCATTAAAGGCTGACCATCGAAACTGGCGGCTAATGCACCCGGCGCGTGGCCGCGAACAATGGCACCTTGGCGGATTTCACCGCGTAGCTGAACAGCGCTTTCTCGGGCTGTATTTTTTTGGTTTGCACTCTGGGCCCAAACATCCTGAGGCTCGATCAAGGCAGAGCTGCCTAGCACGATACCGAAAAGAAAAACCACAGCAGTGTTTTTGATCGCGAACGAAGCAAAGGATGGCATATAAGGATGTGCTCCCTAAAAAGAATTCTGTCGTTATCGTACCCGAGAAAGGGGAACAATAGCGGCTAACTTAGTGCTGCTATGGTCAAGCTTGTTAATTCAAACTCAGGTGAATTCACACTCAGAGCCCGTCAAAAGACGCAACAAAAAGGCCTATTAAAAAGCTTCTATAAAAAAGGCCCCGCTAGTGCAGGGCCTTGGGTTTATCGTGTGCTTACTGTCCACGCCGATAAGGTGACAGCTGCCAGCGCGTGTTGTTAACCGCTGGCACTTCCTTTGGCACTCACACGAAGCGTTTGGCCCGGTTGCAACACGCTCTTGCTGTTGAGTTGGTTCCAACGTAGTAAGTCTTCCAACTTAATGCGGTAACGGCGGGCGATGGTCCAGGGTGAATCGCCACGCTGCACCTGATGCGTTGCAGGCTTGCTGGAAGCCGTTAGTGTGCCACTATTGCGGCTGGTGGACTTACTGCCCACACGCAGGCGTTGACCGGGATGAATACGACGTGCATCGCTAATGCCATTCCAGCGCGCCAAGTCTTTTACGCTGACTTTATATTTACGCGCGATCACCCAGAGGTTTTCGCCGTTGCGTACGCGGTGCTCCAAAACTTCGCCCGGCAATAAGCGACCTTGCAGTTTTTGCAAAGCGGCCAGCTCTTTTTTGTAATCGGGCTCCATGAAGAACTCACCACTGCTGCGAGTGTTGCCCAAGATGCGCAGTTCTTGGCCCGGGCGAATGGTGGTGGATTTCATCTGATTGGCGGCCATCAGTTCATTCACTGAAATACCCGCACGTGAGGCAATACTGCTGAGCGTATCGCCCGACTTCACCACCACACCCTGCCAGCGAATTCGATCGGATTCGGGCAATACCGCATAGGCTTCACGGAAGGTTTCTTCACGGCCAGCGGGCAAAATGATGCGGTGCGGACCTTTGGGTGAAGTCGCCCAACGTGAAAACCCCGGATTCAGCGCGAACAACTCGGCGATGTCTAGTTCTGCCAAGCGCGAAGCGACGATGAGATCGAGCGGACCATCAAATTCCACCGCTGCCACGCGGGCTTTATTGCTGACGCTGGGCAAACTGAGGCCGAAATCTTGCGGTGCGCGCACCAGGCACGATAAACCATGCAATTTAGGTGCATAGCTGCGGGTTTCTTTAGGTAGGCGTAAATCTTTCGGGCGTGGATTCGGCGAGCTGCCACGGTAGCGTTTCAGTGCGCGATCTAAGCGATTTTGACCACCGTTATAGGCGGCTAGCGCCAATTCCCAGTCGTTATCGAATTTATCGAATAAAAAGCGGAAGTAATCCAGCGCGGCGCGGGTGGCGGCATAAACATCGCGGCGGCCGTCGTACCAGTCGTTAACGGTCAGGCCAAAGTCTTTCGCGGTGCCGCGCACAAACTGCCAAGTGCCAACGGCACGGCCTGCCGAGCTGGCGAAGGGGTCAAACGCGCTTTCAACAACAGGCAGCAGCGCGAGATCGATGGGTAAATCCCGTTCGTCCAGCTGTTGCATGATGTCGAACAACCAAGGTTCGGCACGAGCCAGGACCCGGTCCATATACTCTTGGCGTTTGCCATACCACTTGGCCCAGTCGTGGGCATCGGAGCCCGGTGTGCAGCTGGGTAGTTCGGCATTAGTGCGAAAACGTTCCCAAATAGAGCCGGGCGCTGCGGGCACGGGTGTACTTTGGGTGGTGTTTTCAGTGGCGCTGCCATCGTTGGCCAAAGCACTGATGCTGGCTTGCTCGATGGTGTCGTAGGCATCCGATTCCTGCGCTGGCTCAACCGGCGGAGGGCTGACTTCAGTACTGACAACCGCCGTTTCGCGTACTTGGGGGGTAGAGCAGGCCGCAAGGCCCAAGGCCGCTAACATAGCTAGCAGCAGGCTAGGATTTCGCTGTTGCATGGTGTAAGAGGGTGTTTAAGTGCGTTAGGTATTATGCCCAAGTGGGCCCTGGTAACAAAATTTAAACATTATTGACGTTAGTCCCGAGTAAAACGTTACATCGGTCTACCGCATATTAATAATGCGTTTCTTTTGTTATTCCAGCTTCGTTAAAACGATTGGTGATCAAACGGTTATTGAAACTGGGCTGCCAGTGGCCATGTCACTGTGTGGTCGGTCGAATTTAGTAGGGCGAATTTAGTAGGGCGAATTTACATAGAGGTGATTGTCAATGCGGCAATTGCCATGGATCGATTACCACTTAAGCTGTGGACTGGGCGAGCGACAGATTACAGTGTGAGAGCGCCGGAATCCGTTTGGGTTCCGGCGCTGCGACAGAATGAAGCGTCAGAAATGATCTTTCCAACGTCGAATCACACCCATCACACTATTTGCATCGCTACCGGTGCCGGGCTCCTTGGCTTGCGCGGCAGCGACCACACTGGCTTGGCGAGTACGAAGAAACGGATTGCATTTCAGCTCGTGGGCAATGCTGGTGGGCAATGTGGGGCGGTTCGCCGCTCGCGCGGCTTCCACCTGGGCGTTAAAGGCCTGGAGATCCGGGTTATCGGGCTCTACTGCCAGTGCAAAGCGGCAATTGGCTTGGGTGTATTCATGGGCAGGAAAGGCCAAAGTTTGTGCGGGTAGCGCGGCAAAGCGATCCAGCGAAGCCTGCATCTGCTCGGCCGTGCCTTCGAAAAGGCGGCCGCAACCTACGCTAAATAAGGTGTCGCCACAAAAGAGCAAAGGCTGGCCTTGGTTTTCGCCATAAAACGCCAAGTGGGTGAGGGTATGCCCCGGAGTGCCTATCACTGCAAAATCTAAACCCAATGCGGCCAGGGTAATTTGGTCGCCGTCGGCCACGATAGATAAATCGGCAGGCATGCGTTGATCGGCGGGCCCGTAAACCGCTACGTCGGGCCAGTCCTGGCGCAATTGATCAACACCGCCAATGTGATCGGGATGATGATGGGTAAGGAAAATCGCGGCCAGCTTTAATTGTTGTGATTTTAGGTAGTCATTAATTTTGCTGGCATCGCCTGGATCGACCACTAAGGCGTAACCGTTGCGGGCCAGCAGCCATAAGTAGTTGTCGTCGAAGGCGGGGATGGGTACGGGCAGATGCTCAGCTGCCGCCTGGGGTGTGCTGTTCATGTGGGATCCATTGCTTAAAGTTGTCATTGCGGCCTGCACCATTTTGCTATCCTTGTGCCATGGGTAAATCAGCGCATTCATCCCCATTGTCTTCCACAACCGCATGGTGGCATCACCATTGGGCGGTGGATTGGCTTGCGGCCGAAGGCCAGCAGGCGCAGCGCCTATTAGGTTCGCTGCGAGGGCAGCAGGTTTTAGAGCTGCTACCCGAAGACATGCCACGCCTCAGTTTACCAGAGGTCGAAAGCATGATCTGGCGTCAGCGCCAGGGATTTTGGTATCGCCCGGTCTACTCCAAACAAGATCAATTACCGCTGGTCGATAACAGTCTTGATGTGGTGGTGTGGCGCTATTTGGCCATGCGTCATAGCGAACGCATTGCGCTATTGGCTGCCGTTCACCGCTGTTTACGGCCGGGTGGTTTATTATTAATGGCGGCGTTAAATCCACTGCAACCCTGGTGTTGGCGGGCCTGTGGGCTGCGCCAATTAGGGCGGCAAGCGGTGGATATCACCTTGCCACTACATTTACAGGGCTTTAAAACGCAAAGTATCCGCATGGCCGGTGGGCGGCGTCTTTTACGACCCGTTCGGTTAATACTATTGCGAAAACCGGGTGATCCACGCATTATCCGTCCCCTGCATGGGCGTCTATTGAACTCTGTCCAGCATTCATCCAGTGGTACGGTGCCCAGCTGCCGCGCTGCTTGATGCTTCATCAGCCGTTGTGTGCTGCTCCCAGGAACATTAATTAGGATCGATCGAAATACATGAATGACACGAACGTAAGCGCCAATACAACCTCGGACGCAGACGCAACATCAGCAGAACAACGAGTGGAAATCTATACCGACGGTGCCTGCAGCGGTAATCCGGGCCCCGGTGGTTGGGGCGCTTTACTGCGCTACAACGGCCACGAACGCGAGCTCAGCGGTGGCGATGCTGAAACCACCAATAATCGTATGGAATTGCTGGCCGCTATCATGGCCTTAGAAACCTTAAAGCGCTCCTGTGCGGTCGATTTATACACCGATTCCCAATACGTACGAAACGGCATTACGCAGTGGATCGATCGCTGGAAAACCAATGGTTGGCGTACTTCCAGTAAAGCTGAAGTGAAGAATGTGGATCTGTGGCAGCGCCTGGATACCGTAGTGGCCACACACGAGATTGAATGGCATTGGGTGAAGGGCCACAGTGGACACAAAGAAAATGATCGTGTGGACCAATTAGCCCGCGATGCTGTGCCTAAACATTAATTGAATGTGCCGTAGGTGTGCGCTAACACCGTTATGCTGAACACTGCCGCGCACTGGCGTTGGTAGTGTGGGCTTTATTTGTGCCCCTTAATTTTAGTTCTGAATTTTAGTTCTGGAAAATATCATCAATGTCCGAGCCCATATCTGATCGCCTCATTATTCTGGATACCGAAACCACTGGCCTGGAGGTTAGTGAAGGTCACCGCATTATTGAAGTGGGGGCGGTGGAATTGGTGGAGCGCCGTTTAACGGGCAACCATTTTCATCATTATTTGAACCCAGAGCGTGAGGTGGAGCAGGGTGCGCTGGAAGTGCACGGTATCACCAATGAGTTTTTGGCAGATAAACCGCGCTTTTACGACATCATGCAGGATTTCCTGAACTATATTCAGGGCGCTACCTTGGTGATTCACAACGCGGCTTTCGACGTGGGCTTCTTGGAGTCGGAGCTGCGTTTGGCGGGTTGTGAACCGCCGCTTATCAGCCACTTTGCCGGTGTGCTCGATACCTTAAAGCTGGCGCGCGAAATGCATCCGGGCCAAAGAAATACATTGGATGCTTTGTGTCGCCGCTACGATATCGATAACAGCAACCGAGCCCTGCACGGCGCTTTGCTCGACTCCGAGATTTTAGCCGAAGTGTATTTGGCCATGACGGGTGGCCAAGAAAGCCTGAGCTTAAGCGTGAACGAAAGCCGCCCTGAGTTACGGGTTTTTCAGTCGGGTCAACGCCAAGATACGCCGGTGTTAATGGCCAACGACGACGAACTCAACGCCCACAACGAGCGCTTGCAAGCTATTGCTAAAGCCTGTGGCGGTGAGTCGTTGTGGCAAAAGTTGGTGGGCTAATAACTGGCGAGCAAATGGGGCAAGATTAAACCTTGCGCTGGTTTCGCTTGAGCTTTGGCCCAACACTCAGCGGCTGGCTTCTAAGCGCTCGGGCGGGTAATCCACGGTGAGCAAGGGATGCTCACGTAAGTCCATCCACATCAAAATTTCATAGTAAGCGCGAATGCGCTCCACATATTTCACCGCCGTATGACCGCGTGCATAGCCAAATTTAGTGGTGCTGTAGAACTGCTTGCGTGAGAGTTTGGGCAGCGCTTTGGCCACATCCACCCAGTTGTTCGGATCGCCACCGGCGCGCTGGGCCAGCACCCGTGCATCTTCTAAATGTCCCATGCCAACATTGTAGGCCGCTAAGGCAAACCATTGCCGGTCTTCACCTTGAATGCCATCGGGCAGGCGCTCGACCATGGTTTGGAAATAACGGGCACCTCCAAAAATGCTTTGGTGCGGATCGGTACGGTTGGTGACGCCTAATTGGCGTGCGGTGTTTTGCGTGAGCATCATAATGCCGCGCACGCCGGTGGGCGAAACGGCGTTTGGATCCCAGTGGGACTCTTGATAGCCAATGGCGGCCAACAAGCGCCAATCCATTTCCATCTCAGTGGCGGCGGCTTCAAACAGTTGACGCAGGCGCGGTAAGCGGCGGCGCACCTGTTTTAAATAAGTATAGGTTTCGACCTTGTTATATTCTTCGAGATGGTCGTAGTAACGCTGTTGTAAGCGTGCAATGCTATCTTCGGCCTGCTGTTGCTGAATAAACTCCTGTGCCGCTAAGCGCAGTGAGTCGTCCTCCTGCATGGGAAAGGCCCATGCTAAGGGTGTTTCTTCGCTCACCACAAATCCCCGCCGCACGCTGGGAAAGAAGGGGGCGTTGAGCAAGAACAGGTTTTCGTCCACCAAGGTGTAATCCAACTCACCCTCGGTGATGGCGCTGAGTAAAGACTCAATACCCACATCGGCCAGCTCGGTCCATTTCAGGCCAGCTTGGCGTTGTTGAACGTCTTTAAGAATTTCGTTGTAGCTGGAACCGGCAATGACTGCCAGGCGGCCGTTGAGTAAATCGGCCTCGCTGCGGGGGCGTTGCTCGCCCCGGCGATACACCACGATGGAGCGGGTGTGATCGTAGGCTTCGCCGAATTGGACTTGCTGCTTGCGGCGCTCGGTGACGGCCAAATTGGCGGCAACTAAATCGCCTTGGCCCTCGTTAAGCGCGGGGAATAAATCGCTGAAGCGCTGGGTTTCTTGCACGCGCAACTCCACCCCCAGCCAATCGGCGAAGGCCTGGGCCAGATCGTATTCGAATCCGGCGGGCTCCGCGTCGGGACCATGGTGGTAGTAGGTCGTGGCACCACTGCGTGTAACCAAAGTGAGATAGCCGCGCTCTAGAATTTGCTCTAAAGCGGTGGGGGCTTTCCCCGAGGTTAATAATGGTGTCGCGAGCGCAAACAAAAGTACTGCCCAAAAACGGTGTGTGCGGCCGCTTTTCGTGCGTACAGCGCCAATCGCAGTCAGCTTAAATCCTCCTCAAAACACTCCCAATAGCTAGGCCCAAATGGCATCGTCCAGAAGCTACAGACGCTAAGCTCAGGCGTCCAGGTGGCTTGTTGAACGGAAGATGGCCATGATTTTTTTAACGGCAATAGGCGATGATCGCCAAAATGCGCCGAGGCGCTGTGCCACAAAACCGTATCGATTGGCCGTACAGCGAAACTCGCCTGGGAGAGTAACGGCAAGTGCTGAACTGATTCTGAATGCTGGCGTTTCTTAAAAACGAAAATCGACAACCTAAAGTCGCGATTAACGCGCCGAGATTAGCGGCGAAAAAGCCTTCATGCACCCTTTATAGTTGATGTGTCTGCTGCCTAACTCTGCGTCAAAGTGGCACTCAAACCGCACCTGTAGGGGGTGGTGTTTAAAGCAGACTGGTGCGGAATTCTTAAGATGATTCCGCGTATGGTAATTTCGCTAGTCTAACCCAAATTTGGAGGCGCTGCATCTTCGCATCCTCAATGCCCTATAAGATCGAGCCCTATAAGATCGAACTATAAGCGAAGCTCAATATAAACAGCCAACACCCACCGCCCTTTAAGACGGTGCCAGATGGGCTTAAGTTCAGTAAAATACTCGTTTTGGCCAGAATCCCATGACCATCCGTACCCGCTTTGCGCCCAGTCCGACTGGGTATCTTCATGTTGGCGGCGCTCGTACCGCACTGTTTTGCTGGCTGCACGCCCGCGCCCGCCAAGGTCAGTTTGTACTACGTATCGAAGACACCGATCGCGAACGTTCCACCGATGAATCGGTGCGTGCCATTTTAGATGGCATGGCGTGGTTGGGTTTAAGCCACGATGAAGGCCCGTTTTACCAGACCCAACGTATGGAACGGTATAACGAAGTGATCGAACAACTATTGGCTGAAGACAAAGCGTATCACTGCGATTGTTCTAAAGAGCGTTTAGAGCAGCTGCGTGAAGAGCAAATGGTTAAGGGTTTAAAACCACGTTACGACGGTCATTGTGCCCAGCGGGGCTTAAGACATAAAAACAACCACACGGTAGTGCGTTTCCGTAATCCTAAAGACGGCGTGGTGAGTTTCCGCGACCAAGTTCGCGGCATGATCAGCGTCGCCAATGCCGAGCTGGACGATTTGGTCATTCGTCGTCCCGATGGCAGCCCCACTTACAACTTCTGTGTAGTGGTGGACGATATGGACATGGGTATCACTGAAGTCATTCGCGGTGACGATCACATCAACAATACCCCACGTCAACTTAATATCTACCAAGCTTTGGGTGCTAAGCCGCCCGAGTTTGCCCATGTGCCGATGATTTTAGGCGACGATGGCGCACGTTTGTCGAAGCGCCACGGTGCAGTGAGTGTGCTGCAATATCGTGATGATGGCTACTTGCCCGAAGCACTGTTGAATTACCTCGTGCGTTTGGGCTGGTCTTATGGCGATGAGGAAGTGTTTAGCCTGGACGATATGATCGCCAAGTTCGACATCAACGAAGTTAATCGCAAGGCATCGGCCTTTAGCACTGAAAAACTGAACTGGTTAAATCAGCATTATCTAAAAAGCAATACCATTGAAGACATCGAACCGCATCTACAATGGCATTTTGAGCGTTTAGGTATTGACCCGGCCAATGGCCCCAGCCTGGCCGAGTTGATCGACGTGCAGCGTGATCGCGTGGTTACACTTAAAGAAATGGCCGAAGAAAGCCGCTATTACTACTTGGATTTAACCGAGTACAACACCGGCGATGCACACAAACACCTGAAAGGGCGCGCCCACGAGGTCTTCCGCCTGCTGTTACAACGCTTGGGCGACCTTGCCGATTGGTCGGCGGCGGCGTTGTCGGCCGAAGTGAAAGCCACAGCAAAAGAACTGGAGTTGGGCATGGGTAAAGTGGCCATGCCGTTGCGGGTGGCATTGATGGGTGAGGCTCGCTCTCCTTCTATCGATAAAACCTTGCTGTTGGTGGGACGTAGCCGCACCTTAGAGCGCCTGCGTCATGCCTTGGCCTGGATGGAATTGCACGCTAACGGCTAAAAAATAGCAGGCATAGCAACAATAGGCTTGGCGAGCGGTGAAATATTGATTGAACTGAGCCTTGCCAGCTGCTCTGAATGCTAGAATATAGCGGTCTAAATGGCCAATAAACTCGCTCACAGCGCCGGAATCTGTCGGCGCTGTAACTTTTTAAAAAGCGTACGCTTTAGGCTGTCACTACCGCAGGAGAACACAATGGGGCAAACCGCACATGAACATGGAACCACGGCGGTGTTTGCATCGGTCGAAAAGGCATGCCGCGAACGTGGCTTGCGCCTGACTCCATTGCGGCGTCAAGTGCTTGAGTTAATCTTACAAGCCGGTGGTCCCGTTAAAGCCTACGATTTACTCGATAGCCTAAAAACCAGCCATCATAGTGCCGCACCACCCACGGTGTACCGCGCATTGGATTTCTTACTCGAAAATCACTTTATTCATCGTTTAGAAACCCGTAATGCCTATGTTTCGTGCTTTCATCCAGAAGCCAGCCATAGCGGCCAATTTTTGATTTGCGAACAATGTGATCAAGTGACTGAAATTAACGCCCCTGAAATGACCCAAGGCGTGTTAAAAGCGGCGGCCGAACAAGGCTTTAAACCCAGTAAAGAAGTGGTGGAAGTGTACGGTACTTGCCGCAAGTGTATTGAGTAGTGCTGTAATTGCAGTGCGGCGGTTTATGTGTGTCTAGTGGGTAAGCTTGCCGTTTTAGTATCTTTTTCTTCTTATCTGATCATTTAAATAGAGTGGCAAAGCGAATGACTAGGCCGTGGGCACGGCCTGTTTATCCTCAAGTTGCTGCTGCCGTTTAATCGACATTCTTATTGTTCTTCTTGGTTATAAGCGTAAGCTTTAAGCATTTCTAGTGGATTGCCACATTCGCCGTACGGTGGAATAGGAAACGCCTAAAGTGTTGGATATATGAACGTTATTCACGCCCGATTCGATCATGCGTTCGCAGATAAATTTTCTGATCGACGACATGAAACCTAATTTTGATTGCACCTCAATAAACTCAGTTTCCATCAATGCTAAGTCTTCATATATTGAGGTTTGCGGTACGTTAAAGCTTAATAAATAGCGTTCTAAGTGGTGGCAAGATACTCTTTTTGAAGCATATTGGGTGATGAAGTCCAAAGTGTTTTTTATACCTACCCGCTTTAACAACACTTGTGTAAGTAGCGGAAAGTATTGCAGACAACTATCGATATAGTGATCGATAAAAGTTGCCAGCTCCTCGTATTCAGCGCTTTCGGGTAAAGGCATTGGTGAAAGAAAGCGCGGGCAAGACCATTCCATAGAGCGTCATCCTTGAGATTGAACAAAATACGTTGCGGATGATCACTGCCTACCAAGCGGGAAGTCATTCGAGCACTGCTCACATGTAGTGCTGTGAGCGTTCCTTTATCTTGCGCTGGTGCGTATTTAGCGTACTCAATTTGATAAAGGAAGCAATATGTCTACCCAATACAGCTTGACGGTCAAAAACCAATCGACTCAATTCGGCAGCTTCTGCGTGTACCAGCAAGCACCGGATACCAACGCAAGCAACGTACTTACTCTTGCTTGGTTTGCAAAAACCGCTCACCCCACCTCCAGTGTCACCTTCACTTGGAATCTGGATTACAACTTCACTTGGGGTAACCAAGGCAATTTAGATAACGAAGCGGTGTTCAGCGCTTCGCAGTCGTGGCCTTGTAATCCCAATATGCGCAACATCGTTAATTTCAACAAACAGGGCGGTGCTTATACCTTCAGTGAGTTAAGCCAAAACACTGAAGGCGATGCGGGCAGTTTGTATATCAGTCAGCTGGGTGGCGTGGTGCCTCGCGAAGCGCATGTGGGTGTGGGTATGTCGGGATCTGGCACCTTCTTAGTGGAAGCACAACCCAACATGAAGTTGATCTTCCGCCCTAAGCCCACCTATTACTTGGTGTTTGGTAACTACACTCAAGGTCAAGTGATGGATATCACTTCGTTGAGTAATGTGTATAAGTTGGAATACGGTGGTTCTGTGCAGAATATCGACATGGTGTTGAATGCCGACAATATGTGGTCACAACCATAAGTCGTATCACATTGCTGTGCTTCTGAAGAAGTAACAATAACTCCGTAGTAGTCAGCTTTGCTCCACCATCCAGAGATTAGCCATGGTTTGCTGGATGGTGGAGGATTTTTTTAGGAGAGGGAAATGGCTAGTAATGACGACAACACCGATAAGTTAATTAAGTCTGTGGGTGAGCTGGAGTTTAGCTTTAAAAATTATGCGCCTGCAGTATGCTTGTTAGTCAACGAAGACCAAAGTTTTTTTCATGGCAATAGTTTGTCGTATCAAGGGCTGGGTGTTTACGCTAAAGATAAGAACAGCTATGGGAAGGCGTATAATCCATTGGTTGGTTCTATCAGCCAGACGAACACGGTGTGGCCGGTGGGTACGGTGTTTGCGATTAGCGAAAATCGTTTTATCACTACCTATTCAGCCATTACGAAGATCAATAATGAAGCATCTGAATATGCTGAACCTAGTGATGATGCGGATGCTGAAAACCACCCCAGTAGTTCCGACATTATCATGAGTAAACTGCGTGTGGTTTCCGGTTTCTATGAATGTAATGAGGAAAAAGCAGAAAGTAAATCAGATGGCGATGAGCAAAAAGAGAAATACTCCTGGCAGATACTAAAAGTTAAATCCATTACTCGTATTCTTTCCTATGGCTTAGCCATTATCGAAACCGAAAATGCACTCGCAACACCGATATGCTACCCCGTGGCAGCAAGCAAGGAAGACATCAGCGCGATCAGAGTTGATGATGAGCTGGTTTCGTTAAACTATGCCTTAGGCCAAACATTGCAGTGGAGCCATGGAGAAATGGCGAATTTTAATACCGAAGAATTAACGACATTCGAAGCGGCAATAAATGCCTACCCTGGTTCAGAGGGCGCTCCGGTATTTGACAAGAAAAGCGGGCGTTTATTGGGCATTTTGCTTGAAGGGAACGAATCGCCAATATTTGTTCAAGACCCGCCTGTAGAACCGAGTACCCCAACTGATAACGATAAGGCCGCACCTCCTTACCATTTTGCCCCGTTGAAGTTCAGTGAGTTAAAACCACATAAGGTGGCTTGGATCAGTAATGTAATCTCTTTAAAAGCAAAATGAGTACACAACAAAAAGGCCGCTTAAAAAAGCGGCCTTGAAACTTGGGAGATTTTACTAATCATTATCTATGCGACGTGTCTTTTTAACTGAGTCACTCATCCTTAAGCAGCCTCAATTAAAATCGACCTCGGAGCCCAAAGCCTAAGTTCACACCCGGCAATGGAGCGAAATCTTTTAAGAAGGATGTATGCACACGGGCGGTTTCATCCAACAGATTTTCGCCTTTCAAAAACAGTTCCCACTCGGTGCTACCGGCGGTAATTAAATAGGCTAAATCCACACCTAATAAATCGTAGCTATCGGTGGGGGTTTCAAAGTTGGCGGTATCGTCCACATCGTTCACGTGTAAGAAGTCCACACGCGCGCGCCATGGGCCGTGGTGCCAATCTAAAGCCATGCCATAACGAGTGGGCGAGATACGTGGCAGTTGGTCGTTACCATCGATAGGGCGATCCAACTCACCTTCTACCGTATCGAACTGGGCACTTAACTCGAAGGTGCCGTATTCGGTGGGCTCAAAGCGATAACCTACTTCAGCTTCAAAGCCGTAGAAATCGGCGTCTTGTTGGCTGTAAACGCGAACCGGGAAGCCGTCGTCTACATCGCCGGTGTCGGCTAAGAAGATGAAATCGTCAAACTGGTTGTAGAAGAAATTTAAACGCGCATGGAAAGCGCCCACATGTTTGTGAATGCCCAAGTCGAATGAGTTTGAGGTTTCTTCTTCGAGTTGATCGTTACCAATCTCAAAGGTTTGGGTAGCTACGTGTACACCGTTGGCGAATAACTCGGTCTGCGTCGGTGCCCGTTGTGAGTGCGAGAAATTAAAGCTGGTTTGCCATTCCGGAGCGAACGACCAAATAAAGCCAGCGCTGGCTGAAATGTTATCAAAGTCGTTTTGTGCACCCGTTTCCAGGTTATCGACTTCGTTGTCTTCCCAGCGGAAGCCCGCATTGAGTTTTACGCTGCCGTAATCCAGTTCTTCCAATAAGAACAGACCTAGACTATCGGTATCGGTGAAGGGAATGTAGGCTTCCTCACCCACCGCTCGTACTTCTTCGCTCACGCTTTGTACACCGAACACACCGCGCAAACGGCCGATGGGGGCGTGGACGATTTCGGCACGAATTTCGTGGGCGTTGATATCGAAGCGGGTGCCCACTTCGTCGCCTTCGAATTCGATATGGCGGTAGTCGTTGTCGGCAAACTTAACAGTGACTTTTTCGATGCCAGAAATGGGATTGTACAAACCGCCACGAACATCGAAACGATCACGGCGTAAGTCGATGCTTACGCTGCCATGTTCTTCTTCGCCCTCTTCACCTTCCTCGCCTTCTTCACCCTCTTCTTCCACTTCCAGCTCAGCTGGAATGCCATACTCGGTGTCGAAGCGTTGGAATGAAGCGCCAATGAAGCCAAAGTCGCCCGTGAATGAAAAACCGGCGGTAGCACCGCTGCTTTCCACAAAGCTATTGGTCAACTCGCCGCGTTCTTGCTCTTCCAGCTCTTCAGCGTCTAAGGCGTCGCGTAATTCTTGTGTAAG
>JAKSCJ010000141.1 GCA_022360675.1 Lysobacterales bacterium | reverse complement strand
CCTATCACCGGTTTTAGACTTTGAAACCAAGTTGCTTTACACGAACAACGCCGCTCAAGCGCTAGAACAACATCTGCGACACCCCGCTTATCGTTGCCGCACTATCGCTTTAGGAGCCAATACCGATCCTTACCAACCGGTGGAAAAAGAAAAGCGCGTGACGCGCTCATTATTAGAAGTAATGCATCGCTTCAAACAACCGGTTTCTATCATTACCAAGTCCAGCTTGATTGAACACGATATCGATTTGTTGAGTCGTATGGCCCAGGAAGGCTTAGTACAAGTGATGGTCAGTATCACCAGCCTTAGAGACGACATCAAAAGAACCTTAGAGCCGCGCGCCGCCTCAGCTAACGCGCGCCTTAAAACCATTGAAAAACTCAGCAAGGCAAACATTCCCACGGGCACTTTGGTGGCCCCCATCATTCCCGCCCTCACCGACGATGAACTGGAATCCATTCTCGATGCAGCCACTGCCCACGGTGCACAACGTGCGGGCTACATCCTGCTGCGCCTACCTTATGAGGTGAAAGATCTGTTTCGGGAATGGTTACACAGCCATTTTCCACTACGCGCCGAGCATGTGATGAGCTTGATCCAGCAAAGCCGTGGCGGCAAAGACTACGATGCCGACTTCAGTCAGCGTATGAGCGGCCAAGGCCACTTTGCCGATCTACTGGCCAAGCGGTTTATTTTGGCCTGCAAACGCAATCAATTAAACGGCCGCCACATGGCACTAGATACCAGTCGCTTTAAGCCCCCGCAGCAAGCGGGGGATCAGATGGCATTGTTTTGAGCAACCAACGCATTACTGAATTTAAGGCTGTCATTCAAAACTATCTTCGAAGATAACGGTAGAAAACTCACGGGTGGCCAAATTGTTTTCCAGCGCTAAATCGACAATCCCCGAGTTATACGTAGCAAAAGCTCTCAATTCATAACTTGTGTTTCGGTTCTGAACCTCACCTTCTAGCAAATAATTTAACCTTTGGCCAGGTGCTAAAGAATGGCTACCCTGAATACTACCTATACCGCTCATAGGGCATTCAGCACCACCACTCGGAAAACATAGCCATTGAAAGTTACGAAACTCGGAGTTTTCTAGAATTCCTAAGAAAAAGTGTGCAGTTTCATCAGACACATTAGCGACCTCGATCACGTGCTCAAAACGATTTTCATCGGCAACCACTTGTCGCTGGTGGTCAGTGATATTCACAGCGATATCACTTTGCAGCTGCCAAGTAAGTGTATCTATCCAGGCAGCATCATTGGGAGCACTAATAGTGTCATTTTTTGCATAGCGCCAACGGTAAGTGTGGTCACCCGGTGGTATCAGCACCTCAAATCGTTGCCAATCTTTAATACCAGAATCGGTAAAAATTAATTGATCATCTAAATAAAACTCAAACACATCGTTGATCGGCTCACTCTCTACCTTGTACCAAAAACTAAATACCGATGGCATCGATAAAAAGCGATCATATTCTAAGATAGCATCGCGCCCATCGCGTAAAGGGAGTGTGCCGAGACTAGCACCAGAATGAGCCTGGTCACGCGCTACAGTCCAACGTCCATTACTTTCGCTAGGCACAGTAAAATCACGAGGTAATATACTTGCACTAGGCAGGAAAGCATTAAACGTATAGATAGGGCGATCACCGTCGGTTGGGTGTAGATCTAGATGGTTAACGATACCATCGTTATCTAAATCGTTATCGATGGCGTTACCAATCCCGTCGTGATCACCGTCTCTCCATACGGTGGGATCTTCATCAAAAACATCAGAATTATTATCGATGCCATCATTATCAATATCAGTGTCTAAAAAGTCACCAATAAGATCACCATCGAGATCAAAAGCAACCCGTGCATCATCATCATAAAGGTCGGCATTGTCGCCGATACCATCAAAGTCATTGTCATGCCACTCTTGCGGGTTTAAGGCGAATACGTCGATTTCGTCGGAAAAGCCGTCATTATCGTCGTCGTCATCCAACACATCGCCAACAGCATCATTATCACTATCTCGCCATTCGTCGGCATCATTTGGGAAGGCATCGAGTGTATCGACCACGCCATCTGAATCGCTATCGATGTCACTGGATTGATCTAGCATAAACAAATGAATTTGCTGACCGAGATGATCGGAAGCACCATACTCATCATTACCCAATAAAGGTGAAGTGCTATAGTTCGAAGCAATGACAACTGAATCATCGCTTAACACATCAAAACCACCGGAGCGCGTGAACACAGATTCAATCCGATCACTGCCCCCCAAGAAACCTGAGAAGGCAAGTTTTCCATCAGTTGTAAATTTCGCCAGATAGTTATAGCGCTCAAAACGTCCAATATCTAAATTAGAACCGATGAGTGGAAAATCTTCTGAGTGCGTTTCCCCCATCAAATAAATATTGTCTTGGCTATCGGTATTTAAGCTTGTTTGAGAAATTTCAGCTTGAGTACCGCCCAAATAGGTAGCAAAAACCAATTCATTTGAATCCGGATTCAGTTTCGCAAGATAACTATCATAGAAGGAACGGTCCTCCCTATTAATGCCGTAGCTACTGCTGGGAGTGGTGATATTCCCAAAAGCTGCATTGGCGGTGGGTAAATACAGGATATTGGTATAGGCAGAAAAAATAATATTTCCACCTTGATCCGCCGTAATGTCCGTAAGATTAAAAACATCACGTCTGAATCTATTACCCACAACAAAACCCGGTCTCTCAGCCCCAAAATAGCTTGAGTACTTTATTTCAGCATTAACAGGATCAATCACTGATATAACTCCATCTCTGGCGTCGGGCTGTGATAAGGAGTCTTGAAAAGGATTGACCAAAGGGTAGCTCGGCGAAGAAGAATAACCTGCAACATAAATTTCTGAGTCATTAGGAGCATAGATTGCAGTTAAACGTTCACGAAAATTGGCAGAAACACCATCCAGCCCTCCCAAGCAGCTTGCAAAACGAAGACCACCATTATTATTAAACATGGCAATATAACTATCGTATAAACCAGCCGTTTCGGAGTTACAATCGTGGCCAGGTAAGGCGTTTACCAACGGCAGATCACTAAACGAACGTAACGCCGCCACCACAACCATCTGACCCGTTGGGGTGATATCAAGCGCGGTAAGCTCTGAGCCAAATCCACCGTTATTGCCAAACTGGATAAAGGTTGCATATTGCAAACCGCTACCGGAGCTATTAAGCATAGCTAAATACATGGAAGGTCGTTGAGCGTCATATCCTTGAACTTCGTTCATTAGTGGCAGACCACTAGCGCCTAAACTCGCTCGAAAACCAAAGCCTACGTGGCCAGAGTCCGAAACAGCTGCACGCATCAATGGACCTGTCCCTGAAAAGCTCTCAGTGTTTGAAGGGTAGAAATAAGTACTGTAGATAACCTCGCTTAAGTCGGGCGAAAGTTTAGTGATCAATATCGCAGTGGCCACTTTCAAAATGGCTACACCAGCATTACCTATCGGCGTATTGTATGAGGCTAATGATCTTTGAAAAGGGTTGTCACTTAAGTACGCGCCGGCACTTGCCAAGCTTGTGCTACTAGTACGCGTAATAAGATAAACATTACCATCGGTATCGTGCCCCACTTTTTCAGCAACATCGATGCCGTTTCCACCGTATTCGGCAAGAAACACAATCTGCGGATCAACCACTAGTGTTTCATTAATGTCATACGCACCGACTTTAAAGCGTAGTTGATCGCCTTGTAAAACAAAACTCGCCTCAACCGCTTGTTTCTCACCGTTAATGACTTGATAAGCCACAGGTTGTGGATGGCTAATTTCAGTATCACCTAAAGTAAATAGCAAAGCACCATCATCGCCAATACGCATGGCTTCGGCACCGGTATAACGAATGTTGACGTCATCCAGCGAGCCGCCAGGCTGTATCAGCAGATCGTATTCAGGGAAGCCATCGCGATAATAATATTCAATATCAATGTGATCGTAGAGCGCGGTATAACGCACGCGCCTAAAGTGCGCCGCATCGGCAATATTCTTTTCTGACTCGCCAAATAGGTAATGCGTTTTCCTTTTGCTAGGCTGCAGACCCGAAGCAACACTATCTGAATTAGAACCAATAAAATTTAGTTGCAAGCGCTGAGCTGTGTAATATTTTGATTGTGGCGTTTCAGATGCAGTACTCGGTTTTTGCGGACCAAGCAGTGAATATGGCTTTTGAATTTCAATTATGGGTGACGTACCTAAGGCTAATAAATAGTTTTGGCCCCTGGCAATAAAATCGATTTCATCAACAAACTGTCCTCGATTTTGCTCAAATAAAATTGTTTGTTGTTCTGCTCTGGCCCATACCCCCTGCCCCCAAGAAGCTAGCAAAAATAGAGTAACAAGTGGTCGGAGATAACGCATACCAATAGCTCCTCGCTTTATAATTAGCTCGTGTGCGATAAGATTATAATCTTACCTTTTAATTATCACTTTAGTTACTTTTTCTGTATTGATTAAGACAAAACGAAACTAGTTTAGTTAAAGCTAAGCATCGGTTTTTTCGGTAGTTCTCAATAAGTACTGTCTGTAATTCAACTAGGTATAACCGTGATGAGAAAAGTGGATCACAAGCCAATACGGAAAAAGGCGCTACAACAGCGCCTTTTTTGAATCAAAACTTCAAAGCCTACTCCGGCTTTTCCCCACTATCGCGCCAGCCCGAGGTAATGGGATAACGGCGGTCGCGACCGAAGGCGCGGCTGGTGATGCGGGTGCCGGGGGCACCTTGGCGGCGTTTGTGTTCGTTGAGTAACACTAAGCGCGCGACGCGGCGTACGGTGTCTTCATCGAAGCCGGCATCGACGATATCTTCGATAGAGATATCTTGTTCGACATAGAGCTCTAAGCTGGGGTCGAGGATATCGTACGGCGGTAGGGAGTCGGAATCTTTTTGGTCTGGCGCTAATTCGGCTGACGGTGCGCGATCGATCACACCTTGGGGAATAGCGTCGGGATGCTGCAAACCACGGGCCATACGATTACGATAATCAGACAAGGCATAAACCAAGGTTTTAGAGGCATCTTTAATGGGCGCGTAACCACCACACATATCACCGTATAAGGTGCTGTAGCCGGTGGCCATTTCGCTTTTATTACCCGTAGCCAACAACAACGCACCACGCTCGTTGGAGATCGCCATCAGCAACACACCACGGGCACGCGCCTGAAGGTTTTGTGCGGTGATACTGTGGCCTAAACTGCCCAATGACGGTGCCAGGGTTTGCTCGAAGGAACGCACAATATCGGCGATGGGAAGCTGAAGATATTCCACACCCAAGGCTTCGCATTGTTCGCGCGCTAATTGTTCGCTGAGGTCGCTGGAGTGTTCCGACGGCATGAACACAGCCGTTACGTGATCGGCACCGATGGCATCTACAGCCAAGGCCAGTGTCAGCGCTGAGTCGATGCCGCCGGATAATCCTAAAACAGCGCGCTTGAAACCATTTTTACGCAAGTAATCGGCCAAACCCAGCATCAATACTTGATAGATTTCGGCAATCTCTTCGCTAGCCGGGAGTTCCTCGGTTTGCACTTGCCACTGTTTGCCATCTTCCGACAACTGGGCCACCGCCAACTGCTCACCACAATGGCTGGCGGTGAAGGCCGCACTGCCATCAGCATTCATCATTAGTGAGCGACCATCGAACACCAAAGAGTCTTGCCCACCGACGATATTGCAATAAAACAGCGGCAAGCCGCTTTCGTCGGCACGCTGCGTCAAGGTTTCTAAACGGTGTGCGTGTTTGCCACGGCGATACGGCGAGGCATTGGGTGCCAGAATCACTTCGGCCCCGGCGGCTTTCGACTGGGCGATGGGCTCGGGGAACCAGCCGTCTTCACAGATTACCACGCCCACTTTGACACCTTTGCAATCCACCACCAAAGGCGCTTCGCCCGGTGTGAAGTAACGACGTTCGTCGAACACGGCGTAGTTGGGCAAACAATGTTTGTGATAAGTGCCAATGATTTCGCCATCGCGCAGCCAGCTGGCGCTGTTATAGCGCACACCCTCATCAATACAAGGGTGACCAACGACGGCATCAATACCTTGAACGTGCTTAGCCAGCTCCAGCAGTACTTCATAACTACGTTCTAAGAAGCCGGGACGAAGCAGTAAATCGTCGGCAGGATAACCCGTTAGAGCCAGCTCCGGAAACACCACCAAATCGGCTTTGAGGTGATCACGAGCATGGCGAATGGCATCGACAATACGATGGCTATTTTGAGTGACATCACCCACGGTGACATTGATCTGCGCAAGAGCAACGCGAATCATGGCAGCAGTATCCCTCATCAAACGCGGCAAAAGCATGCCGTAAAGCGAAAGAAGGCCAGCTCCCGATAACGGAAGCCAGCCTCACAAGCACACAAGCTAAAGTTGGTTAAAACTTAGCTCAGTCGTTCTTTAATCGCCGCACCCAGCTGGGTGGGAGAATTTACCGTGGTGGCACCTGCCGCTTGCAGCGCTTCAAATTTAGCCGCAGCGGTACCTTTACCACCAGCAATAATGGCACCGGCGTGGCCCATACGTTTGCCCGGAGGTGCAGTAACACCGGCAATGTAGGAAACCACAGGTTTGGTGACATATTCTTTAATGAATTCGGCCGCTTCTTCTTCAGCGCTACCGCCGATTTCACCCACCATGATAATGCCTTCGGTTTGCGGATCGTCTTGGAATAAACGCAGACAATCAACGAAGTTCATACCATGGATAGGATCACCACCAATACCGATACAAGTACTTTGACCCAAGCCCACACCGGTCGTTTGGTGTACGGCTTCATAGGTCAAGGTGCCAGTACGAGACACAATACCCACTTTACCCGGCATATGAATATGACCAGGCATAATGCCGATTTTGCACTCGCCCGGAGTGATAATACCGGGGCAGTTCGGGCCCACCAGACGCACACCAGGCATGTGTTCCAGAGCGGCTTTCACTTTCAGCATATCGATAACGGGAATGCCTTCGGTGATGCACACAATGGTTTTGATACCCGCATCGGCCGCTTCCAAAATGGCATCGGCAGCAAACGGTGGGGGTACAAAAATTACACTGGCGTCGGCTTGGGTTTCAGCAACCGCATCGTGCACGGTGTTAAACACTGGACGATCCAAGTGGCTGGTACCGCCTTTACCCGGAGTAACGCCGCCAACTAAGTTGGTGCCGTAAGCAATGGCCTGCTCCGAGTGGAAAGTACCTTGACTGCCAGTGAAGCCCTGACAAATGACCTTGGTGTTTTTACCAACCAATACGCTCATCTTCTACAACCTCACTCAGCAGCAGCGGAAACCGCTTTCTTGGCGCCGTCTTGCAAGTCGTCGGCGGCGATAATCGCCAAGCCGCTTTGTTGCAACAGTTCGCGACCTTTCTCTACGTTGGTGCCTTCAAGGCGAACCACAACGGGTACAGAAACGTTTACTTCGCGAACCGCGTTGATGATGCCTTCAGCAATCATGTCGCAGCGTACGATGCCACCGAAGATATTCACCAAAATGGCTTTCACTCGGTCGCTGGCCAGAATGATCTTAAAGGCTTCGGCTACGCGTTCTGCATTGGTGCCACCGCCTACATCCAGGAAGTTGGCAGGCTCACCACCTTGCAGTTTGATCTCATCCATGGTGGCCATGGCCAGACCTGCACCGTTCACCATGCAAGCAATGTTGCCGTCTAAGGTGACGTAGTTCAGATCGTGACGGCTGGCTTCCAGCTCGGTGGGATCTTCTTGCGACTCATCGCGCATTGCTGCTAAGTTCGGATGACGGAACAGCGCGTTTTCGTCCGCGTTGATCTTCGCATCCAGTGCCAGCAGATCGCCTTCCGGAGTGATAACCAGAGGGTTCACTTCGATCAGGCTCAGGTCTTTGTCCAGGAACAAGCGATACAGCGCCATCATAATGCGCGTCAGTTGACGCACTTGGCGGCTGTCTAAGCCCATGGCGAAGCCCATTTGGCGACATTGGTAGCCTTGCAGGCCAGCTGCAGGGTCTACGGTGATATTGATAATTTTTTCAGGAGTGTCTGCAGCAACCTGCTCAATGTCGACACCGCCCGCAGCAGAACCAATAAATGCAACACGACGCGTGGCGCGATCCACCAGCACGCTGAGGTACAGCTCGCTAGCGATATCGGAAGCCTCGGCGATCAAAACCTGATTAACAGGCAGCGCCAGGCCACCAGTTTGATAGGTTTCGATGCTCATGCCGAGCATGGTCTCTGCGACGTGACGCAGTTCGTCCAGGTTGCGTACTAATTTGACGCCACCTGCCTTACCGCGACCACCTGCGTGGACCTGGGCTTTAACCACCCACATGGAGCCACCTATGGCCTCAGCTGCAGCAACCGCAGCGTCGGGTGTGTCGGCGACTTTG
The DNA here is from genome assembly GCA_022360675.1 of Lysobacterales bacterium. Classification (GTDB taxonomy): domain Bacteria; phylum Pseudomonadota; class Gammaproteobacteria; order Xanthomonadales; family Wenzhouxiangellaceae; genus JAKSCJ01. The sequence continues at coordinate 1,580 of JAKSCJ010000141.1, read as the reverse complement.
CCAGCCGGCACAGGAATGCCATAGGAATTAAAAAGTTCCTTTGCCTGATATTCGTGGAAGTTCATACTGTTTCCCGCCAGGTAAAACAAACGGCGGAACAAGCCGCCGGGGCCGGTATTCTGGTATAAATCGCTCAGTCAAGCAAACTTTTTGTCTACGGATTAAGAGAATATGTCGCAATCCGCTTTTCAACTTACGGATGAGGAATTCGCCCGCCGTGCCCTCAACTACCTCAATATCTTCAGGTTGGTTGTGGCCACAGGGCTCATGTTAGTGGCGTTTTCGCCCATTATTGCCCAGGAAATGGTGCAGCAACGGCTGGAGTTAGCCCGCGCCGCCACCACCATCGATTTCCTTGCCGCCCTGTTTTTAGGGATGGCTTGGGCTCGTGGACATATGACGCCCCAATCGCTCACCAGTAAATCGCTCGCCACCGACTTAATTGTGGTGACGTTACTACTGTTTGCATTTGGCGGCCTCGACAGCGGTCTCGGCCTGTTACTAATATTCACCGCTGCCATCGGCGGGCTGATTTTATCATCTCGCAACGCACTATTCTTTGCTGCCATGGCAACAATTTCGATGGTGGGTGTCATGCTCATCCACGAGGCCTTGGGTGAAGGAGCCAGCGGCGACACGATTAAAGCCGGTTTATACGGTTTGGCTACATTTTTCATTACCGCAGGTTGCATTTTTATTGCACGTTGGAATCGTCAACATCGGCAGTTGGCGCATCGTCGCGGTGTGGATATGGCCAGCCTGGAGCAGGTCAACGAGCTGATTATCAGCCGCCTGCGCTCGGGCGTTTTGGTGGTGGATCAGCGTTATCAAATTCGCCAGCTCAACCAAATGGGCGCCGAGTTATTAGGCGTGCACCCCAGCGCTGGCGGCGATCTACGCGAAGTAGCACCCAGCTTGGTCACGCGCTTGGCCGAGTGGCAAAACACACGCAAAAACGACCACACCGGCCTATTGCTGGGTAAAGGCCAAGCGCCGGTGGAGCCTTCGTTTGTTGCTTTCCCCACCCGCCGTGGCGTGGGCACGCTGATCTTTTTAGAAGACACCGCCGTGGTTTCTCGCAGAGCTCGTGATATAGCCCAAAGTTCTTTGGCGCGAATTTCTGCCAGCATCGCCCATGAAATTCGCAATCCGCTGGCGGCCATCAGCCACTCGGCGCAACTGCTGAACGAATCGCCCGCCCTACCCACCGATGAGAAGCGTTTGTTGTCGATTATCGAAGGCCACTGCGAGCGCATGAACGATATCGTCGAAAATGTGCTGCAACTTTCGCGCCGCGAACGAGCGCAACCTGAATTATTAGATTTAGTGGACTGGCTGGAAGATCTCATTTCAGAATTCAAGCGCAGTAAGAATCTCAATGAAGACCGCTTGGTCATGATGGTGCCTGACGCCGAGCTATTAATTCTCGCCGACCCCACTCAGTTGTATCAGGCGGTGTGGAATTTGGCAGAAAACGCCATCAACCATGCCGGCCGCCCCAATAAACCCGCTATCATTACGCTTCGCGTGACCCCGTTGAAAGACGGCACTCGCGTTGCTTTAGATATCATGGATAATGG
>JAKSCJ010000096.1 GCA_022360675.1 Lysobacterales bacterium | reverse complement strand
CCGATGAAGTACAAGCCAGCCACGGTGCCACGGTGGGCTGTTTAGATGAAGCCGCCCAGCATTATCTGCAAACCCGGGGTGTTCCGGCAGCGTTGGCACGACAAATGTTGATTGAATCGTTTGTGCTTTCGGCTTTTGAGCAAGTACAGCAACAAGACTTACTCGAGCAATTGCAGCAGGTGTATAGGGGCCCTGAAGTTGCCGAGCTTGATGCCTTGTAAGTAATCAAATCAGCCAACCGTTCGATTCAATTGTTTAAGGGTCTTTGAGTTAGTGCTTATTTAATTTTCAATGCTTAACTTAAGGGCTGTGTATCAAGTTTGAGTGATAGAAACTCATAACGATACCAATACGAATCAAATGGGGGCAGTATGAATAGTGTGCAGCAAACAATGACTAGCTTTGATGTAATGGCGCGACGTGCGGAGTTTCCGATTCTGCAACGAGAAGTTCATGGTAAACCGCTGGTTTATCTCGACAACGCTGCCACCGCCCAACGCCCACAATGTGTTATCGATGCGGTAGAAAACTATTACCGCATGCATAATGCCAATGTGCACCGGGGTGTGCACACGCTGAGTAATGAATCTACAGATTTATACGAAGGCGCACGCGAAACATTACGTGCACATATTAATGCTGCCAGCGTGCGTGAAATCATTTTTACTCGCGGCACCACCGAAAGCATCAATCTGGTTGCGCAGAGTTTTGGTCGTAGTCAAATTAAAGCCGGCGATCAAATTCTTGTTAGCCATATGGAACACCATTCTAATATTGTTCCTTGGCAGTTATTGTGCGAGCAAACCGGTGCCGAGCTTGTTGCTATTCCCATTGATGAGCAGGGTGCTTTGGATTTAGCGGCGTTAGACGAGCTGTTAACCGAGCGTGTTAAATTATTAGGCTTGGTGCATATATCGAATGCCTTGGGAACCATTAACCCAGTGGCCGAGATCATAGCCAAAGCTAAAGCTATGGGCATTACAACGCTGCTCGATGGTGCTCAAGCTTTGCCTCATTTAAATGTAGACGTACAAGCACTGGGTTGTGATTTTTATTGTCTCTCAGGCCATAAAATGTACGGCCCTACCGGCATTGGTGTGCTATACGGGCGCGAGGCCTTACTTGATGCGATGCCGCCATGGCAGGGTGGTGGGGAAATGATCGCTGAAGTCAGTTTCGAGCATACGGTTTATAGCGAACTGCCGGCAAAGTTTGAGGCGGGCACACCCAATATGGCCGGTGCTGTGGGCTTAGGTGAAGCCGCGCGCTATTTACAACGTGTGGGGCTCGATCAAATCGCGGCCTATGAGCATGAGTTGTTGGAATACGCGACGCAGCAACTGCAAGAAGTCAAAGGCCTGCGTATTATCGGTCAAGCACCCAATAAAGCCTCGGTCATTGCGTTTGTGATTGATGGCACCCACCCACACGATCTAGGCACTTTAATCGATTTAGAAGGCGTGGCCGTACGTACCGGTCATCATTGCGCAATGCCGGTCACTCGCTTCTTTAAAGTGCCTGCAACAGCGCGTGCGTCCTTCGCGCTTTATAACACCTTCGATGAAGTTGATCGCTTAGTTGCCGCTGTGCACAAAGCGCGTGAAATGCTGCTTTAGTATTTATATAGATTGTTTATCACAATGGTTCATCCACTGTTATGAGTAACACTCTTTATCAAGAAGTTCTGCTGGCTCACAATCGTGAGCCTCATCATTTTGGTAAACCGGAAAATTATTGCTGTTCGGGCAAAGCCTACAATCCAAATTGTGGCGATGATTTGATGGTCTATATTCAATGCGATGAACCCAGTCAAGGTTTGAATCTGCACTTTGATGGTGAAGCTTGTGCGGTGGCTACCGCCTCAGCTTCGCTAATGTCTGAAGTGTTATCAGGCAAAACCAAACAAGAAGTTATTAAGGCTTGCCAACACTTTGTTGAAGTGATTGAAAACAATAAAGCATTGGATGATGATGCTTTGTTAACGAAGCTGAAACCTTTGTTAACAGTTAGGGACTACCCAGGAAGAATAGGCTGTGCAACACTTGCGTGGCGTTCAGTTATAAAAGCATTAAACGAATCTTAAACAGGGCGAGCAAGGGATGTTGTTTGAGTTTGCCAACAATGTCGATTGCGTTCATTCTTTTTTCTTCAAAGCGTCCTTTACGGCCATATAACGGCCCATAAAGATCATGTTTGTTGCATGGCCTGCTGCTATCTTATTGTTTTAACTGATATCAGTAATAAACGATATCAAGGTAGAATAATCAGTGTAGTTATTATGGCCACTTGTTAATTTCACTGGGCGGTAAACTGCGTCTTAATGCCACTTGACGCCTTGCTTGTGTCGGGTTGAGAATAAGAGCAGGCCTTGTTAGTGGATGGCAGGGTAGCACTTACGTCAGGTTGGATGGCTGAGGATAGAAAGGAATTCATTCATGGATAGCAATCAGATCATATACAACGAGGTGAACTATAATTTTTTCCTCGTTCTACTGTCATACATCATCGCGGTGTTTGGCTCTTACACCTCTCTTGTGTTTGCACGTGAATCCGTAAACGTTACCCCCAAAGAACGCTTCGCCTGGATTGCCTGGGCCTCCATTATTATGGGTAGTGTAGGCGTATGGTCGATGCACTTCGTAGGCATGATGGCCTTCGATATGGGCATGCCGGTTAATTACGATATTGGCCTTACTATTATTTCTATGATTCTGGTAATTCTCGGCTGTGCCATCGGATTTGGTGTGGTTGGTCTGGGATCACGCAATTTACTCGTTATGTTCTTAGCCGCAGTTTTCATGGGTGGCGGCATTGCCGCGATGCACTACATGGGTATGGCTGCTATGAATATGACTGCTAACGTTGAGTGGAACTTCACCTTCGTTGTGTTATCGCTGTTAGTGGCACTGTTTGCATCGGTTGCCGCGTTATGGATGGCGTTTAACCTGCATACGAACTTACAAATGGCCTTGGCTTCCCTGGTCGCGGGCTTGGCAGTATGTGGTGTTCACTACGTAGGTATGTTTGCTTATAACTTCACCACCATGTCCCATGTGCACAATGAAAACCCCTTGCCCAGTGCACTGTCGCCGACTGTGGTTGGTAGCGGCTTATTCGTTTTAAGCTTGGTTGTACTTCTGATTGGTGTGGCTTTAACCCGCGCTCGCCCATTCAGCACTGCAAATAATCAAGCGCTGCCAGAAGGCGCGAATGCATAAATAAATAACCATAAGTGCAATGCCCTTATGTACTACAAAGGGCATTAAAAGCACAGCGTAAAAAGAAAGGAATTTTAATCGCAGCAGGGTTATAACAGGGCATTTCTCCACACATAAAAATGTGTTCATTGCCTTGTTCTATGCAAGGGGTAAATCATGGAATTGACGGAGTTAAACATCGGGATTTTTGGCCTGAGTAATACCGAACGAGCGGCTGTCAGCTCGGTCTGTAACCTGACCAAACATCGCAAGCGACGCTATCAAGTATCAACAGAACCCAATAATAACGATGTACATATTGCTCTGGTCGACGGTGATGATCCAGAAGCACGTCGCAACTGGACCGCGTCTTCACCTTTTCAGGCCGGACGCCCCGCATTATTAATCGCTCGTGATCCCGATAACGGTGATAAGGACGGTTTCACCTATACGATGAATCGTGGCTATTTTGCTGGCCGCTTGATTCGCACACTTGATGAAGTAGCTATTCAACAGTTTCGTTCATTACCTGAAATGAAAGTGGACGATGCCGGTCATGTTCCTCAAGTGTTACACCAAGGTACTCGTAACTTTGGTAATGCCGATTCACCCACCGCCTTGGTGGTTGATGATTCTGAAGTCGTACGTATGCAAATGCGCACTCTGTTGGAACTTAGTGGGATGCGTGTTATGGCGGTGGAAAGTGCTGAACAAGCATTAGAAGCGGCCAGCCGACATAACTACGATATTATTTTCCTGGATATAGAACTCCCGGAGATGGATGGTTATACTGCGTGCCGAAAATTAAAGAACCGCGGTAAAGCTGTTGAATGTCCGGTGGTTATGCTAACTAGCCGTGATTCTGCGTTCGATCGTATACGCGGTGTAATGGCAGGGTGTAGTCGCTACATGATTAAACCTGTGGCAGCCGAAGATTTATATTCAGTTTTAAATCAGTTCGTTCCGCGTTTGCAGGCAAAGGCGAGCTGATTCATTCATCTTTCCCGAATCCTTGAGTATCCGCGCACTAGGTTAAGGAAAGAGTTGCGTGTCGTTATTAGAGTTTCCCAACTCAAATAACGACGGTATACGGAACTTTGCGCCCGTCCTATGACGGTTCAAAGGAAACGGATTACTAAGAGAGTGGAAGGGGATTTCAATGTCTATTAAACGAGTTTTGATTGTTGATGATGCGGCACCTGATCGTGTCAATCTGGAACAAATTGTCAGCGACGATGGGCTGATGGTCAGTACAGCAACAAATGGAAATGAAGCTCTAGAAAAAGCATCGGAAGATACACCAGACATCATCTTTCTGGATATCTTAATGCCCGGCATGGATGGTTTTGAAACTTGCCGTAATCTGCGCAAAAACGATAACACCCGTAATATTCCGGTGGTAATGGTCAGCAGCAAAGCAAACAAGGCCGATCGTATTTGGGCAATGGAGCAAGGGGCTTCTGGCTATATCACCAAGCCTTACACTGCAGACGATATTCGCGGTGTAATGGAACGCTTTAACTAGCCTCAAACCGTATCGATGAGATACCTGTTGCTGACAAACAGTGTCAGCAACGTGGTGTTCTCATAGCAATTATCTAGCCCCGCAGTGGCTGTGATTTGTCTATCGGGCGAACTTTAAAGGATATAAGGTTCCTGTGAAAAAAAGATCAGCAGTCGAGGTACTCAGCCATAGTGTCGCGCGCGAACGGCGCGCACCTACTGATGCAATGCCAAGTCGTCGTTCGACGAAAAAAGTTTGGCGTGGTGTTCATGTGGGTGGTTACAACCTATTGCTTGATCCAACTATTCAGGGCGAAATTCAAGAAAGCCTGCATATCCAACCCATTCCCCGTAGTCGCGAGTTCTGCCAAGGTTTAGTAAACCTGCGTGGTAACTTAGTGGCGATTTACGATCTATGCCAATACCTGGGTGAAGATAGCGCTCCGCAGCGTTGGTACTTAGTGCTTCATAATGAACCGGCCTGGGTTGGTTTTGCGATGAATGTACTGCCAGATCAGTTGAGTTTAGGCGAAGAAGATCGCTTAGCGCAGCTACCGCCGCTACCGGATGGGCTAGATCCTTATGTGCGCTCGGGCTATCGCTTGAATAATCAACTGTGGTTGGAACTTGACTTCAACCAGTTATTCGAGCAACTGGCTAACGAAGCTATCGTCAATGCTGCTTAACAGCGGGTGATCACAACAGCTTTAATGATATAGCACGGTGAATTAGCACTTGGTTTTGTAGTTACAAGCTGTTTTATAACTGGTCGGAAAGCAGTTAACTGAATCGACCAAATGCGGTTGGTATCAGCTTGATCAACTTAAAGTGATCCCCCAAAAGTGATTCACCTAGGGCGATCAAGTGGGGTCGATCGAGCATAATAATTTCATAGCAATGTAATTTGCTAGCTTAGAGCTATCATAAGCATGGCTCATTAAATAAGAATTAATTGGCCATTGTTTGGTTGCTTTTCCAACAAGGCTTTACCAGTTTCGGGCACCTGATTACGCAAGGGAGTGTTTGCTCTTTATCAGGTCATTAAACATTCAACACATCGCGAACTCATCTTCAGTAACTCGT
>JAKSCJ010000253.1 GCA_022360675.1 Lysobacterales bacterium | reverse complement strand
GGCTTGCACGCCTGACGACTGTCGCCATGATCGCGAGCCTCAAACGGGCGCTCGGTGATCTCGAGCGCATTCAGTCGTGGCTGCGCGTATTCGGCATGGTCAATTCTGCGCCTGGCTACGATCAACAGCATTTAGTGATCAACGATCAGCAAAGTTCGGCGACCAGTACAGAGCAAACAACAGCCGGTGCTGAACACATTCAACAAGTGATCGAAACCTTAAAACGGCAGTATTTATCGGTATTTCGTTGGCATAAAAACGCGTCCGGCGGCCTAAGCAATGCGGACTTACAGCAACTAGAATCTGCCCTTAACAGGCCAACGCAAACTGAGCGCACAATAAATACTTTGCAGCTCAACACCCAACTCGCGCTGCAATTAAAACAGCAATCAATCGCGGTGCGTTTGGTCAGTGGGTTTTATGGCGGCACCAAGGTTGCCAGTACGCAAACCGTTTTAGTGCAAAGCGCTGACCGCCACTATTGGTTGGAATATTGGCAAGCCGAACGCGGTTGGCACCGCTTAGATGCTGCGCGTTGGTTTGATAATGCTATCGATGGCGATGTTGATGGTTCTTCGCCATCAATACAAGGTTTAACAGCTACACAAACCAAACCGAAAGACAGCGTTAACTTATGGCAGTGCATCATTAACTACAACGTGCAATGCCAAGAGCAGCTGTTGTCGGCTCTGCGTTTATCGGGCCAAGTGTGGTGGGTACGAATCTTATTGTTTATAAGCACGACCATCGCCATGGTTTTACTAATGTATGGCTTGGCCGCTTACTTGCAAAAAGTTGTTTTTAAACAGCAGAGCCATCAACAACAGTGGTCTCCTTGGCCTTTAGTGCACCAAAAATTAGCTGCTTACGATATTCTTTTGCCCGTATCAACAGCGCCTTTAGCTTTGCAAAAAGCTTGTTTGAATATCGCCGATGGCGATACAAAAAAAACCAAATTAGCCGATAAAATTCAGCAACTTGCTGACATTTGGTATCAACCCACCAGCACCCTGGCGTTACGTATTAAGCAAGCTAAGAAAATCATTAACTCAATGTAAATGATAATCGTTTGCATTTTGAGAAAAGATCGATTAATCTAGCTCCTGTCACAGCGTATGGTCATCATCGTGTTATCTAATAATCATAAACAAGCCGCTTTTAAGCCGCAGAAATTAAAGGCCATTAGCCTCTTAATTGCTACTGGTTTATGCGCTTGCCAAACGAGTTTTGCAGAGGAAGCACTCATTACCGATCGTCCCGATTTCACGGAGAGTACGCAAACAGTTGCACCGGGTTTAGTCCAAATCGAAGCGGGCCTTACTTATACCGATACCGGCTTGGATCAGTTTGAATTACCCGAAGCTTTATTTCGCATTGGCTTGATCGAAAACTTAGAACTGCGCATCGAAGTCCCCAACTACACCACCGTGGATACCCCCGGCGACAACGTCGATGGTTTTAGCGATGGCAGCATTGGTGTCAAGGTGCACTTGGCCGATCAAAACGGTGCGCTGCCCGACTTAGGTTTAATCGCTTCCGCCAGCTTGCCTGTAGGTAAAGAGGCGTTTTCCAGCGATAACGTGGATCCAACCCTAACCTTAGCTTGGGCTTACGATTTAGACAGCGGTTATTCCATCGGCGGTAATGTGGGCGTTACCAGTTCTGATGGCGGTGGTGATGATCGCTTTTTAGAAACCGCCTATTCCTTTGCTGCCGGTATTCCTTTAACGGAAAGCTGGTCGGCCTATGTAGAGTATTACGGCTTGTCGTTCTTAAGCAGTGACGAAGATTCCGAACACTATATGAACGGCGGTTTCACCTATTTGGTGAATAACAATTTACAACTGGACTGGCGCATCGGCTTCGGTTTAACCGATAACTCCGACGACCTATTCACTGGCGCTGGTTTATCAGTGAGATTTTAAAACATGCCAGTTAAGCAATCCGCAAGCAGTATCAATGGCAGCAAAGCAGCTCATCGAACCAACAACGACGATGTGCTGAAGAAAATTACCGAGCTGTATTTAGATTTATTTGATCACGATGGTTATGGCGATTTAAGCGTCGAAATTAAAATCTTAAAGCGCGAGCAAAAAGAAGTCATCGTGCATTGCGGAAAACAATATCGTTTTGTAGTGGACTACCCCAACAAACGTTGATTGCGAGAGAACAACCTGAGTTTGGGTATTCATTACTTTTTCTGTGCCTTAAACGTCATAGTGGTTCCTGCGGGTGGAATCTGTGGCCAACATTCCTTTGGAGTAGCAAATGTCTAGGAATATTCGCCGTCAAGCAGGCTTCACTTTGCTTGAGTTGTTAGTCGTTGTGGCCATTCTGGCCGCTATTGCTGGTACTGCCACCATTGCGCTGCAAGACACCGATGCACGTGCCTCTGCAGCAGCTCACGTGGCCATGATGGACGAAATGAACAAAGCCGTTCGTACCTACCGTGTACTGAACCGCAATGTATACCCCAACGATTACGATGCACTGTTGCAAAAAGCCGATCTGGCCACCGCAGCTGCTGCTAACGATTTCGCGGGTAATGGTGACCCCGAGCTGACCGGCTTCGGCATCTTAGGTTTTGAAGATGGCTTAGCCACCATCACCCTGACTGACGACGCAGCTGCTGGCCTGAACGATATCGGCATCACCAGCCTGCGCTACATCCAAAACGACCTGGACGGCGACGGCGGCGACACCCCGCTGACCTGTGCTGCTGCTGACCTGAACGACATGATTAACAGCCGCGGTAACGCTGTGGTTGCTGGCAACATCTTCTTAAGCCCCGCTGCTAACGGTTGTGGTGCCAGCGTTGCTCTGTTCGACGAAGCTACCGAAACCAGTACCGGTCAACGCGTTGCCGTATGGACTGGCGGTTACGAGCGTGTTCTGGGCGGCCAAGGCGCTGAATTCGACGTGACCGATCCGGTTACCGACGGCTCGACCTTCACCGCTGGTGTTGAAGGTGCCCCCGTGCTGATGGCTGTGGGCATGGGCCCCGGTTCTACTCTGTTCAACGGTGGTGAGCTGGGCGGCCTGAGCTCGGTTCCTGTTTATCGTCACGTTGCTGTTGACCAATACAACCGCTTCATCGCTTTGTTCGACATCGGTGCCATCGGCGCTGGTGGTGCGGGTTACACCGCTAACGATCAAGTGGCTCTGGTAGCGATCGTTGACGGCGCTGGCGACACCAAAGAAGAAGAATTGGGTGAGTGGGACGGTACGCGTAACACCATCTAATCAACGGTTCACTGAACCGGTTTGATGTTCACTTGTCGTGACATAACAAATCAGTGATCGATGCAAGAGATACCGGTGGCTTCGGCCACCGGCTATCTCGTTTAAGGCCAGTTAAAAAAGACTAATGGAAAAGCTCAGTGAAAGTACTTTCCAGTGACAACTCGTCAAGTCACAACTGGTCACCGTTTCAGCCTTATTGTTCCGTCTTATTGTTTTATTGCTTCCAGTCGCTTTGCCGACAACAAAGCCACTGCCTCATTGTTAGTGAGCCTACTCTCTATGCACAGGCACAGCCATTTATCTTCCCGCTTATCTTCCCGTTTGTCTTCGTCACGTTCCCCAGCATGGCACCGCGCTCATGCAGGTCCATCCAAGCATCGTACATACGGCTATAGCTTATTAGAGCTACTGATTGTGGTGAGCTTACTGGCCACCATTGCCGCCGTAGGCACCCAAGTCTTCTTTAACAACGAAGATAGCGTAGAGCGCCAAACCCAGCGCGAACTCATCATGACCGAGTTACGCAGCTTAGCTAATGCCACCCGACGTTTTCAGCAAGATACCGGCTACTTACCTGGCCAAGGCCCTTTTCCCGCACGTGCCCACAGTGCCGATTGGCAACAATTATTGGTACAGCCCAATGGTCCTGGTGGTCCCATCATGCCCTGGCAGATCGATACCGGGCGCGGTTGGAACGGCCCTTACTTAAGCGCCAGTACCGAAGGCCGAGTCACCATTGGTAGCAACTTACAACTCGATGGCAGCGGTAATCCTGAAGCCGGTGCGTTAATTACGGTGTTCTCTATGGCCGATTCGGTTATTCAAGAACGCGCCCCCGGCACCGCTTTGGCGTGGCAAGCCACAGCCAACAATATCGATGTGGTGCGCGGTGCGCCCATTTTGTTATTCAGCAATGCAGCAGCTAACGCCAATGTGCTGGGCTGTTTGGCGCCCTGTGTTTTAAGTTTTGGATTAAATGGCATCTACGAACAAGGTAATGGCGATGATGTGGTTCTCAGTTTCTAAACAAGGTTTGCTCAGCATGATTTTGGCAGTGGTGGCATTGCTGCTTGCACAAACAGCACACAGCAAAACCATTGACGGCCAGGCCGAACGGGTCAACTTGGATCAGTTTGTAGAAACCAATTATCCCTCGGTGGAAGGCACTAAAGTGATTGTGGTGCCCAAGAACATTCAGTTTCGCGCCAAGATCAAACGCCATCCCGAACACATTCAAGCGCGCTATGTGTTTAAGGCTTTGGGCATGATGCAGGTGAATCCTTTACCACCCATTTCCCATCGGATGTTTATCGAAACCAGCAATGGCAAAATCTTTTCCATGTATGTGGAAAAGGCCACCGCCAAAGCCATCGAAAAACAATTAGCCGTGGATCAATGGTACGAGTTTCAGGGTTACCACGTGTATAACTACGCCAAAGGCCCGGCTATCGTCATCGATCAATTAGTCAGCACCCAAGCTTTAAGCGGTGGTTCATGATGATGTACCAAGCGCGATCTGGTCATCATCCGGTTCAACAACAAGGCTTGAGCTTGT
>JAKSCJ010000023.1 GCA_022360675.1 Lysobacterales bacterium | reverse complement strand
GGCGCTGCGCACACCCACGCAGCATGCCGAAGATATCAAGATTAAATACGCCTGTGCGCTGGAACAATTGGCGCGCGCAGACGAAAGCATACAAGTGCCCAGTGTGGGCGAGCGGCAATCACGCCGTTTGGCGCGACAAACCTTGGCCCAGGTGGTTGAGGCGCGTTATCGCGAGATTTTTACCATGATCCAAGCTGAGCTGCGACGCAGTGGCTTCGAGAACATGATCCGTGCCGGTCTGGTGTTAACCGGCGGCGCGGCGCGTATGGAAGGCGTGGTGGAACTGGCGGAAGAAATTTTTCATGTGCCGGTGCGGTTGGGAGTGCCCCATTCTGTAACGGGACTTTCCGAAGTATTAACCAATCCGATCTTCAGTGCTGGGGTTGGCTTGCTGCAATATGGCGGCCAGCTTGAGCGTATTCCAGGCAAAGCCCTGGTCACTGGTACTGGCGGTGACGATTGGTGGTCGCGGCTCCGTAGTTGGTTTCGTGGCGAATTTTGATGAGCAACGGAAAGACGATAGCTGTAGAAATGGTGCAGCAAACGATAGTTGGAATATCGCAGGTTGTGGACACGGCCGGAGAATCAGGTCCGGACAGACTGATTCTCGTCACACAAGTAGCGATAAGGCGAGCGTAAATTAGGAGCATACAATGTTCGAGTTAATCGAAAATTACTCACCAAGCGCTGTGATCAAGGTGATCGGCGTCGGCGGTGGCGGTGGCAACGCTGTGAATCAGATGGTGGAAGTCGGCATTGAGGGCGTCGATTTTGTTTCCATCAATACTGATGCACAAGCGCTGCGCAATTTCCAAGGTAAAAACACGCTGCAAATTGGTGGCAGTGTGACCAAAGGTCTGGGTGCGGGTGCTAACCCCGAAGTGGGTCGACAAGCTGCACTGGAAGACCGTGATCGTATTCAAGAGCTGTTAAAAGGCTCGGATATGGTCTTTTTGACTGCCGGTATGGGCGGCGGCACCGGCACCGGTGCGGCGCCAGTGATTGCCCAGGCAGCCAAAGAGATGGGTATTTTGACCGTAGCGGTAGTGACCAAGCCTTTCCCCTTTGAAGGGCAGCGTCGTGCCGCTGTGGCAGCGAAGGGTATTGAAGAACTCACCCACCATGTGGATTCCTTAATCACCATTCCCAACGCCAAATTACTGAGCGTGTTAGGTGGCGAAATCACGCTGCTGAATGCATTTCGTTCAGCTAACGATGTACTGTCGGGTGCGGTGCAAGGCATTGCCGAGTTGATTACCCGTCCGGGTTTGATCAACGTCGACTTTGCTGACGTCCGCACCGTGATGTCTGAAATGGGTATGGCGATGATGGGTGCCGGTGTGGCGCGCGGCGAAGATCGTGCTCTGATGGCAGCCAATGCTGCTGTGGGCAGCCCACTGCTGGAAGATGTGGATCTCTCCGGTGCGCTGGGTCTGTTGGTGAATATCACCGCAGGTTTGAACTTGTCTATGCGCGAGTTCGAAGAAATCGGCAGCACCATCAGCGACTTGGCTTCCGACGATGCCACAGTGGTGATTGGTACCGTTATCGATCCCGATATGGAAGACGAATTACGAGTAACCGTAGTGGCTACCGGTTTGGGCGAAATGCAGCCCAAACCACGGGAAAAGCCCGTGCGCATTGTCCGTAATGCCACCACTGGTGCCGTTGAGACGCCCGCTAATAAAGAGGCCGAAGAGCCCCAAGCGAATGCCGAAGCTAAGCCCCAGTTAGAAAATAAAGACTTGTTCGAAAACCAAGCCGATATCGATTTCCTCGATATTCCGGCTTTCCTGCGGACGCAGGCGGACTAAGTTATTTGCGCTCGCCAGCCGAGCCAGCGTAGGCCGGTCGCCTGCGCTGGTTCAGTGCGCACGACTTGAGATGGAATGAGAATAAACATTCATAATTGAAATGTTCACAGTGGATTGTGGTTTTCTTGAGAAAATCAAATGGCTATCGGCCTTGGCCAGCCCGCTGTGGGCTTAGTGCTGTCCCCCAGATGGTGGTTCAGTCTCTGTTCAGTGATAGTCGTTATTAATGTAATCCGAATCCGCATTGTGCTACTATCGCGCGTTAAACAGAGGGCGACTCCGACGTGATCAAGCAACGGACCCTGAAAAATGTCATCCGCGCCACCGGCGTCGGTATCCATTCGGGTAAAAAAATTTACATGACCCTGCGTCCGGCGGCCGTGAATACGGGCATCGTATTCCGTCGCGTGGACCTGGACCCCGTGGTTGAAATTAAAGCCTGTCCTGCCAATGTGGGCGACACCAGTATGTCGACCTCATTGATGAAGGATGGCGTACGAATTTCCACCGTGGAACACTTGCTTTCGGCCTTTGCCGGTTTGGGCATCGACAACGCTTATGTGGATGTCACCGACGAAGAAGTGCCGATTATGGACGGCAGCGCAGGACCTTTTGTGTTCCTGTTGCAATCTGCTGGCATCCAAGAGCAAGCCGCACCGAAACGCTTCCTGCGCATCAAAAAGCCACTGCAAGTGGAGTTGGGTGATCGCTGGGCTCGTTTCGAGCCTTACGATGGTTTTAAAGTGGGCTTTCGAATTGAGTTCGATCATCCCGCGTTTAATCCACGGAATTGCTACGCCGAGGTGGATTTCTCCACCACTTCTTTCCTCAAAGAAGTGGCGCGAGCACGAACCTTTGGCTTTATGCGTGACCTAGAAGCCCTGCGCCAACGCCAACTGGCTTTAGGTGGCAGCATGGATAACGCCGTGGTGCTCGACGATTACCGCGTGCTGAACCAAGATGGCTTGCGCTACGAAGACGAGTTCGTAAAGCACAAGGTTCTCGATGCCATTGGCGATTTATACCTGCTGGGCCGTAGCCTGATTGGCTCGTTCATGGGCTATAAATCGGGTCATGAGCTGAACAATATTTTGCTGCGCACCCTGTTAGACCAGCCCGATTACTGGGAAGAACTGGTTTACGACGACCCCGCAGCTGTGCCTATTTCTTACACCCATCCCGCCCAAGCGGTGTAAGCACGGCATATGCCTTTGCGAAAAGGCAACGGTCAATAAACGACCACATTGCTTGATCACAAAAAGCCATCGCTTGCTTTGCAGCGATGGCTTTTTTATGCCAACTCACTCAAGGCCATGGTATGGCGATCGATAATAGGTTTAGGGCCGTTAATCGAATGGGCCGATGAACTGACTAGGGCGACTAACAGGTTGTCGCTTAACAGGTCGTCGATTAACAAGCAGGGTCGATTAGCGATCTGGCGCGATTCACAATCTGGGGGCGGGTTTTAAGAGCCCAGGGAATCGATACCGCTGTTTTCTTCTTGACCCAATTTAGAAAGTAGCAAGACCGCTTGGGTTCGATTGCGCACATCGAGTTTACGTAGGATGGCGGTAACGTGTGTTTTTACGGTGGGCTCAGTAATGGTGAGTTCGCTGGCAATTTGCTTGTTGAGGTAACCCGCAGCCAGCAAATGCAACACTTTGAATTGTTGCGGGCTTAATTGTCGCAGGCGCTCGGCAATGATTTGATGCTCGCTGCTGGCCGAGCTATTACGCCGTGCCTGGGGCGGTAGCCAGGTTCCGCAACCTAAAATGCAGCGTAGGGCCTCGCATAATTGTGCGGGGCTGGACGATTTAGGAATGTATCCGGCGGCACCTAAGGTCAGCGCTTGTTCCATCAACGCCACGTCTTCATTGGCTGAAACAATGGCCACAGCGATTTGTGGAAACAAGCCTCTCAGCATCACCAAACCCGTTAAGCCCCGGCTACCCGGCATGGTGAGGTCTAATAAGATCAAGTCCACCTCTTCACGCTCGGCCATTTGCCGGGTTTCATCCAAATTGCCTGCCTCTAATACCAGCACTTCACCCATGATGCTTTCCACCGTGGTGCGTAATGCTTGACGAAACAGAGGATGATCGTCGGCCAGTAAGATGCGATGTTGGCTCATAATGATTTGCCGGAAAACGAGTTTGCCAGAGGCGTTGGCCTGTGAGCTTACTGCTTGCGGTGGCGCTGCTGCAAGCGACACCACCACTTAAGCGTAAGGCTAGCTGAATAATCACGGTGTAAAAGGTGTAACTAAGAACTGCTGTCTATACCGTTTATGGGCATACACAAGTGCTCGGTTACAACGCCGCGCCTATTTGCCTATTTAGTTCGTTGCTTCAAAGCCATCGCGATGCAGTTGTTGCACCGAGCCTGCTTCTAATGCACCGATATCGGGGGTGTGATCGCGCGTAAAACCCAGGATATCGTCGTTCGGCATTTGTGTTGGATCGGCTTGGTCAACTCCAGCACCTGTGGCCTGCGCGTAGCGTAAAACAAGCTGCTCGAAGACTTCAGCAATGGTCTCAGCGCCACCGTTAAAGCGACCCTCTGCAGGCAGCCAATAGGGCGCTTGCACGCTGCTTAAACTCTGACTGAAATCGGGGTTGGCAACGATGGCTTGGAGGTCGTCGTTGGGATTAATTAAATCCTGGTTGCTGCTGGGTATGGGGTTGCCCTGATTCCAGTATAAATTGCGCTGCAAGTTAAAGTTGTTGGTATCGCTGGGTGGGGTATCACTGAAGTCTGCCATGCTGCCTTGGTTATCCGACCATATATTATTGTAAAAAACGATTTGATCATTGGCCGGATTACTGCCTTCGCGGTTCAAACGCATGGCATAGGCTAAGCTGGGTAGATTGCCACGAATGGTATTGGCACGTACCCGCACATCGCGACAGCCTTTCACCCCCATGGCCGCGCGCATGGTGTTATTGCTATTGCCCAACAGCAAGTTATTTTCAATCAGCATGTTCTGGGTCTCGAAAAAGGGTTGGCCGTCTTCTCCACATAAGACGAAATTACTGCCGGTGCTACCTTGCCAGTTTAAAAAGATATTGCGCCGAATCCGTACATCGTGGGCACCCAAATAATCGTCGCTATTACCGTTGGAGTCTTTCACCACAATATAGCTTGAGGTGTTGTTATTGTTGGGGCGATTCGATGCGCTGAAGTCGTTGAAAAAGATATTGCCTTCAACCAGTACATCGTCGACGCTATTGATATCGATATGCTCGTCGGAGCCATTTTGGTTGTAGAACAAATTACCCATGACCCGAATCTGACTGGCACCGTTGTTGACCTTCAGAATGTCGTTATTAAAGCTGTCGTGGAAGATATTGTTACTGAACGTAATGTTATAGGTATCGGCATTGGCCCCGTCTTGCACTTGGCTAACCACCGGTCCGGCACCAGAGCCTGTGTGCGCTATTTCAAAGCCGCTTAAGGTGATGCCGTAGACGTCGTTATTGTCGTTCCAAATGGTCACCACATTATTGTCGTGCTCTAGGCGTGTGCGATAAGGCTGCTCTGCCGCAACGGTGACGCCTTGATCGAACTGCCCACGAATACGAACCCGCCCTTGGTAAACCCCAGGCCGCACGAAGATGGTTGCAGCATCGGGAACTTGGTCCAGCGCAAAAGTGATGGTGCGCCAAGGTTGAGCAATACTGCCGTTGCCGCTGGCATCGTCGCCATTGAGCGCCACATAAAAAGTGCTCTGCTCACCTGCGTGAAGTAGCGGCGCAATGAACAAAAGCCCGCCCAGGAAAAGAGGGCAAAAAGCGCGCCGTGGCTTGTGTGTGAGGGTGCTGCATCCTTGGCGTTGCATAGGAATCTCCTTGAGTGAAAACTTAAGGCTGGGGCTTTTTTAAGCAGATTATGCAACGATTTTTAGGATTTTTAGGAAAATGAAGGGTTCAGAAAAGAAATAGGGCTCCGTCAAGGGGGTAACGGAGCCCATTTTGAGATAAGAGATTAAGCCTGATCGTTTTGCGGCGTTGACTGTGGTGGGTCGAGGACCAGAGTCAACGGACTTGCCTAAGCTTGCATGGTTGCAAGGGGGGCCTCCATGAAGCATGACAGGTTTGGTCTCTTATCCACTCGTCCGGCTATGCCGGGGGGAGGAGTGGTCGCTTGCGGTTAGTGTTCATCAAAGCGTAGGGGGCAAATCACAATTTGATGAATAGCCGCTTATTTCTGTGCCTGGCAAAACCCATTGCATGCGTTTTTCGCTTGGGCCATGGGGCATTGTTTTGCCGTGGCTGGTATTAGGCTCTCAACCGTCTTTTCTTTGCAGACAATAAACGATCCGGTTTTCGTTGATCTTAAGGCCGCGTTTATTAGTAGTGGCCGTTTTTTAATGTTCTGCAAACTTCAAAGAGCGTGGAGAAACTTACAAGGGATTTTTTGAATCCTTTTATTGGTCATTGTCCTTAACGTTTTCGCCAGCGTTAGCTGTGCGTGGGCATGATGCTTTCCTGTATGCCCGACTACTTGCCTTCAAGTAATTTTGTTTGCAAGCAGTTGTTGAGGCAGAGAATACCGTGGAGAAAAAAATGGGTAAAGACGGGTTTCAGTCATTTGAATTTTAAGAACGTTTGCGGAAACGGGCACTTACAAAAGTGCTGAATCAGGCAACTAATAAAATGAATTACTTAGCCGCTTTTTTGTAGTAAAGCTACGGAAGAAATGTTGTTAATGTGAAATTTCGTCACCTAAAGCGGCTTTTTCTATAATCGATAGCTATAAAAAACGCTTAAATAGTTATGAGGTGACGCTTTCCAATGGCGAGAATTTGTGGTTAAGGGAGGGCAAGTTTTTCGTTCGAGCGGTTTATGAGGCTGTGTTAATACTTTTGCAGGGCATAGTTTACTGAGTTTTTGGAAAAATACACGAATATTGTTCATAGTTCTTATGAATAACGAGTGTTATCAACTATTAAGGAAATAAGACTTACTTATCACTCGCTTTATGAGACAAAAGTGCGTTTTTTTACTACAAAAATGTATCTGCATTTATTTTTGAGATGAGCGTATCCCTGTCTTTACTAAGCAAAACTTGACCCTGCCTAGGGTTTTGCCTGAGAATTGACCGGCCGGCCAGTCAATTCTATTGACGCAAACACATACAGATAGGTAAGAGGTTTATGAGCACATTACGTGCACGGGGTGCGGAAATTTCGCGCGAGAAAATTCTCGACGCTGCCGAAACGCTGTTCATTGAGAAAGGATTCAATGCCACATCACTACGCCAAGTGGCAGAAGTGGCAGAAGTGGCGAAAAGCCTGATTTTTCACCATTTCAAAACCAAAGCCGAGCTGTGGGAGCAGGTCAAGATGCGCCGTCTGGCCGATTTCGCCGAGCGCCAGCAACAAGCATTTAGCCAGCCTGCGGTGTCGATGAATCATTTCACCGATGCCATACGCGAGTACTTTTTATTGTTGAAAGGCGATCCTCGCTTGGTGCGTTTATTAATTCGCAACAAGTTAGAGAGCGAGCCCGAGGGCCAAAGCTTTGACGTGGCCTTGGCCACCGATTTTATTCAACGCCTAGAGCGCGCCCAAGCGGCCGGGCTCTTACGCGCGGATATTGCCCCGCAGTTTGTGATGTGTTTGATTTTGGCGGCCACCAACCACTGGTTTGAAGCCCGCCATAAGTTTTGTGAGTGGCCGGGGATCGATGGCGATGGATCTTGTGACGAAGAATATCTCGACACCTTTATCGATATCTTGCTGAACGGGACGCAGCCCCGTCAGGAGTCTGCATCATGACAACTTCACCAACGCCCACCCGGCTGTGGCCGAGTGTTTTGCAAACTGGTTTTCAAGGCATCAGCGCGTGCTTTTTTTGTGTGCTGATGTTGAGTGCGTGTTCTAAGCCCGAAACCGAGGTGGTGCATGCACCGCCGGTAGTCAAGGTGGTGACGGTGGAGCAGGGTTTATTGCAGCGCGATTTTCGTGTGAGCGGCGTGGTGCGGCCAGTGGCGCGGGCTCAGCTGGCCTTTCAAACCGATGGCGTGGTGTTAGAGCGCTTAGTGGAGCTGGGCGATCAAGTGTCTGCCGGGCAGTTATTAGCCGTAGTGCGCAACCCGCGCTTACAACCGGAAGCCGCAGCCGCTTTGGCAACGGTGTCGGAAATTCGCGCTCGCCGCGATCAGGCCCAACGCGATCTCAAACGCTTACGTCAATTGCGTATCGATAACGCCGTGGGCGAAGAGCGGGTAGAGCAAAAAGAAGCCGATCTGCGCGCTTTGGGCGCGTCGCTACAACGGGCACAAGCGCAGCTGGAAGCCTTAAGCAGCCTGGTGGCCGAGGCCAGTTTAAAAGCCCCCTTCGATGGTGAGATCAGCGAAATCCTGGCTGAACCGGGCGAGTATGTGCGCCCCGGACAAGCGGTGATGGTGATGGGTGACCCTGAACTGTTGGAAGTGCAAGTGCAAATTCCAGCGGCCTACGCCAACTTAGAAACCGGTGCCAGCGTGCCGGTGGATGTGCCTTTGTTAGATCAAACCTTAAATGGCCAGGTCGATCGCATCAGCCGTTTAGGTCAAGCCAATACCGGCCTGTTTCCGGCCGTCATCACCTTGGGCCAGCGTCCCGGTTTACGGGCGGGCTTACGGGCCGATGTCTTGGTGCCCTGGCAGAGTGATCATGAAGCATTAATTGTGCCGCTTACCGCTGTGGTTGATCCCGTTGGTGGTCAGCCGCGTTTATATCGTGTGGTGAACGGCAAGGTGCAGCAAATTTCAGTGGCGGTGGGCGAACACCAAGGACACCAGATTACAGTAGAAAACACGGCCTCAGCAGCATCTGGTGACCTAGCCTTAAACGTGGGTGATCAAGTGGTGGTGACCGGGCACCAATCGCTCACCGATGGCCAAACGGTACAGGTGTTACCGTGACCTGGTTATCGGAAACGCTGAAGCAGCGGCGTTTGATTTTATCCACGGTTTTGCTGTTATCGCTGGCGGGTTTATCGGCTTGGTTCAGCATGATTCGCCAGGAAGATCCTGCGTTTCCTTATCGCTTTGGCTTTGTTCTGGTGCAGTATCCCGGCGCCGATGTGGAGCAGGTGGAGCGCCTGGTAGCCGATCCGCTAGAAGAAGAACTCACTCAGGTAGAGCAAGTCGATCAACTCCGCACCACGATCCGGGCAGGTTTTGTGTTTGTGCTGGTGCGCATGAAACAAGATGTATACGACACCGATACCGCCTGGGATCGGATCCGGGTTGCGGTAGATAACGCAGCGGCGGGTTTTCCACCGGGTACCTTGCCACCCACGGTGGATGATCGCCAACTCGATGCCGCCACGGCCGTGTTAGCGATTACCGGTAGCGACGATACGGTAGCCTTGCAAAAAGCGGCCGAAGATATCCGCAAGCGTTTATTCTCGCTCAGCGAAATCGCGCGCATTCGAATTTACGGAGAAACCGGCGAGCAAGTAACGGTGGCCGTCGACGACCACCAGCTGCGCGCGTTAAATATCAGCCCCGATCAAGTGGCAAGTCAGTTACAAGGTCGTAATCAAATTGTGCCCGGCGGTTATGTTCAAAGCGATCAACGCCAAGTATTACTGCGTCCTTTGGCGGAATACCGCAGCCTCGATGAAATTGCTGAAACCCCCATTTTATTACCCGATGGCAGCAGTGTGGCGTTATCGAGCATTGCAGAAGTTCGTTTAGAGCTGCGCGATCCTCCCGCTGCTACGGCATGGTTTGAAAACCAGCGCGCAGTGGTGGTGGCGGTGATTGCCCAGCGTGATGCCGTGAACTCGGTGACCTTTGGCCAGCGCTTACGCGAGCGAGTGGCAAGCCTTGGGCCCGAATTTGCGCCGCTGAATATCGAATACATGTTCTTCCAGCCCGACCGCGTGGAAGAACGCCTGGAAGAATTAGGTCAATCTTTATTGCTGGGCGTGGGCATCGTGGCCTTGATTTTGTTCGCTGTGATGGGCTGGCGTTTAGGCTTGGTGGTGGCCGCATTGGTGCCTTTGGTGACGCTGGCAGCGTTGGCCGTATTTAATGTGGGCGGTGGCGTTTTGCATCAAATGGCCATCGCCGGCATGGTCATTGCCTTAGGTTTATTGGTGGATAACGCCATTGTGATGGCGGAAAACATTCAATGGCATTTGGATCGCGGTGCCAGTGCGGTGGAAGCCGCCGTGAAATCGGTACGCGAGTTGGCGGGGCCTTTGGGGGCAGCAACAGGCACCACAGTGGCGGTTTTTATTCCTATGTTGGCTTCCAAAGGCAATACCGCCGACTTCACCCGCGCTGTACCCGCCATGATTACCTTGATGCTGATTACCAGCTATGTGTTCGCCATGATGGTGACACCATTGCTGGGCGAGAAAATGCTGAAATCACGCCATGGTCAGCACAGTGCTGGTGTGCTGGCGAACTTGGGCGAGCGTTTAGGTTTACAAGCAGCGCAACATCCGTGGCGGGTGATTGCGGTGGCAGCACTGATTGTGGGCGGCAGTGTGGTGTTAAGTGGTCAGGTAGGACGTGATTTCTTCCCCGATACCGATCGCAATCAGCTAGTGGTGGACGTGTATTTCCCTGAAGGCACGCCGATCGATACCACTACGCAGTTCACCAACGATGTGGCCGCACAACTGCGCGAAAAAGAGGGTGTGAGTCGAGTCTTTACCTTTACCGGTAACAGTGGTCCACGCTTTTTCTACAACCTTAATGAAACCCCACGGGCGCCGCATATTGGCCGTATTGTGCTGGAAACCGGCGATGTTGCCGATCTCGATCCGCTCATTATCTGGGTGCGCGAACAATCGCGTTTGCATTGGCCCGAGGCCGATGTGGTGCCTCGACGCTTAGCACAGGGGCCGCCACAACCGGCTCCCGTGGAAATCCGCTTGGTGGGTTCTGACTGGAGCCGACTGGCCGAGGCCACCGATCAACTGGTGCGGCAATTGCGGGAGATCCCGGGCACCACCGATGTACGTCACGATCTAGGTATCGGTTTGCCTACCTTGATGTTTAGCGTTGACGATACACAAGCAGGTGCCGCCCAACTCAATCGTAGCCAAATCGCCCAAGCTTTAGCGCGCCAAAGCCAAGGCTTGCAGATCGCTACTTATCGAGCCTTGGATGATCCTATCCCGCTCATTATGCGTTCGGTTGAAGGCGAGTACTTTCCTTTAAATGAGCTCGATTCCGTGCATGCGTGGAATAGCCAAGGTCAAGCTATGCCCCTAGAGCAACTAGGGCGCGGGCAAATTCAGTGGCAGCCCGCTGTTCGCCACCACTTTAATTTACAGCCGGCAGTCACCGTGTTTAGCGAGCTTCAGGGCGGAAAACCTTACGCCGCCGTGTTTGAGGCTCTATACCAAAAGCTTAGCGAGCAACCATTACCCGAGGGTGTGGAGCTG
>JAKSCJ010000086.1 GCA_022360675.1 Lysobacterales bacterium | reverse complement strand
TCGCTATCGCGCAGTCCACTAACCCAATTGCTATTGGGGGCGCCTAGGCTTTCAAAAGTAATTAACGGGCCGTTGTTATTACGGCGCAAATGCAACTCACTGTTGGGGGCGTTGGTGCCTAAGCCCAAATTACCGTTGTTATCGATTCGGGCGCTATCGTTAGGTGCGCCGGGAACAATACGCAAAGGTACGGTGCCTGCTGTGTTGTCGCGTACAAAAAACTCCGACTCGTTCGCGCCGAGATCCCAGGTTTGAGCGGGAAAGCCTTGAGAGGCGTTTTGATCGAAGCGCAAGCTCGGTGTATTACCGCTGACCACGTGAATGTCCAGCAATGGCGTGCTGGTGCCAAAGCCTAGGCGACCGGTATCGTCGATAAATAAACTGTTGCTGGGCGCTGCGCCTTCAACGGTGAAGGGTACGCTGCCCGCAGTGAGGTCTTCGATAGAAAAGCGGTTGCTACCACCATTGCTGGTGTCATTGGCCACTAGTTCCCAATCGGTAGTGGGGAAACTGGCTGAGTTACTGGTGTCTTGGAAGCGAATGCGCAGATTGTTTTCTTTCAGGCGAATCGTATCAAAGCCGAAGCTTTCGCCATTCACACAGTCTTGTCCGACACAAAGGCTGTTTTCAACGATGAGATCATCGGGAATAACTTGATCGCGTTGATCGGAGCCTTCTTCCACATCGGGAGAAATAAAGCTGCCACGATTAACACTGAACACACCACTGACATTGCGGGTACTCAGTTTAATGTTGTCGCCTTCGCTAGGCGTAACGATGCGTGGCTGTTGCGGACCTAAAACTACCAATTCGTAGTTATAAGCGCCATCAGCTAACAGTAATGGACCTTGGAAAATCGAAAAATCGATGGCTTCGGCGGGGCTAAAGCTTTGTTGGTAACGAAAATCGTTCGGGCCGGTAACGGTAAGCACCGCACCAAAGTCTTGTTCACGAGTATTGGCTCGATGAAACAGAACGGTATCGTTAACCACTTCCACCTGATAAGGTAGTTGGGCAGCAAAGCTGATCGGCGCACAGGTTGCTGTCGATAAAATAATTGCTGTTAGCGCTTTTTTGTAAAAATTATTGCGCAGCTGAGACTTCACCTGATCCATACCTCGCCTCATTGTGTTGAAAGTTATTTATCATGGTAGCGAAAAGCTCGGCGCTTTGCCATGAAAAAGTAATGGGTAAACAATCTTGTAACAATGTGCGCCGTAGGCACTTTCCACCATGGTTTTTTTACGCTAAATAATTTACTTAAGCCCCCAGCCTTGCCTACAATAGTGGCGCGAGGTAAGGAACTATTTGCCACTAAAATCTAGCGGGCACACTTTGAAATAATAAATAGATGGTGCTTGGTATAGATCAGTAATGGCGTCTTTTATGTTTTGTCTTTAATGGTTTTTTGCTAATTTAAGTTAGTAAACTCTTATGGACAAATGCAGTCATCCTGGCTCGTCTTGCATACACTTAGAGGTTCCAGTGCCGGTGTAACTGGCACTAACAATAAACGCCCAGACGGGAGTCGTTATGAGATCTGCTTCGATGTGGTCATGGCCTGCGCGCTTTGGTGTGCAACATCTTCTTCTCGGTCTCTGTCTTACTTTATTCAGCGCCGCGTCTTGGGCGCAGCCCACCTTCTCTCAGGTGTTTACGCCAAACAGTATTGGCCCCGGTAGTGCGAGTCGCCTGACTTATACCATCACTAATGGGGCCGCTACACCGGCTTTGGATCTGGCATTTGCCAATGTACTCCCTGTTGGTATGACGATTGCCAGTGCTCCAGACGTATTGACCGATTGCATTAATGCTGTAGTCACGGCACCTGCAGGTGGCAGCACCGTTACTTTGAGTAATGGCCGCTTGGGTGGTAATGGTACGAGCTGCTTCTTAGCGCTGAATGTGACCTCATCGACGATCGGCACCGCGATGAATATCACCGGCGATCTCACTTCAAGCTTGGGTAATAGTGGTACGGCCACTGATGATCTTGATGTTCTTGCCAATCGACCGGGCTTTACCAAATCGTTTTCGCCCGGTACGGTCACCCAAGGACAACGCTCGACCTTAACTTTTACCCTGGATAACACCTTAAATGCTGGCAATGCCATGAGCTTGGCCTTTGTCGACGATCTTCCTTTTGGTATGGAAGTGGCGGATCCGCCGAATATCGGAAATACCTGTGGCGATACAGTGACTGCCATGCCGGGGAGTCAACAAATCAGCTTTACATCAGCATTTCCTGGCAGCAACACGGTTATGGCGGGCGCCATTTGCACCATTACGGTAGATATTTTAACGACAGCGGCTGGTACGCATGAAAATGTGAGTGGCGATTTAAGCTTTTTCTCCATTCCCGGCCCGGGCTCAGGAAGCTCGGGCTTAGCAGTAGCGCCGCTAACCGTTAATGTGGGCAACAATTTAGTTTTCACCAAAACCTTTACCGACGATCCAGTGGTGTCTGGAGGCCAAGTGCAGTTGGTGTTCGATATCACCAATCGCAACCGTAACCTGGCGGTGGACGATATTGCCTTTACTGATGATCTGGATGCCACCTTGATAGGCCTAGCAGCCATAGGTACGCCTATTGTTGCTTGTAATGGTGGTGTGCTGAGTGGCTCGAATTTTCTAACGTTCAGTGGTGGTAGCTTAGGTCCGAATGAATCGTGCCAAGTGGTGGTGGACCTGCAAGTGCCCGCAGGCAGTGCGCCGGGCGAGTATACCAACACGACTTCGAATATTACTGGCATGGTGAATGGTCAGCCGATAATTGATCCTGCTGCCAGCGACACCTTATTTGTTACCGCAGCACCATTAATAAGCAAAACTTTTCTGAGCAATCCGGCGGCTGCGGGTGATACCGTGAGCATGGAATTTTCTATCACCAATTCCAGTGCGACATCGGCTGCTACCGATATCACCTTCACCGATAACATAGGTCAGTTCTTCTCGGGGGCCACCATCGCTAGCTTGCCAGCGGCGGGTTTTTGTGGTGCGGGCTCCACCGCTTTCACCTTTTTGGACGTGGGGCAACTGGTGTTCCAGATTACCGGTGCCAACTTAGCGCCCAGCGCGTCTTGCACTTTTGTGGTGGATATCTTGGTGCCTACGGATGCCAGCTCGGGTGATTTTGTTAACGTCACCAGTAATATTATTGGCACGGTGGATGGCGCTAGTCAGACAGGTCGTCAAGCCACCGATACCTTATCGGTGATTGGTGCGCCGCAGTTTACGATGTCGTTCCCCGATCCCTTGGTGGCACCGGGTGGTTTGGTGGATTTAGAATTCGACATTAATCTGAATGAGGGTGATCCAGCGGCCACAGATATTGCCTTCACTGTCGATTTAAATGCGGCCATCCCCGGTTTGGTGGCCACAGGCTTACCTGCTAATGATGTGTGTGGTACCGGCTCAAACCTGAGTGGTGCGGGCATGTTGACCTTTACCGGTGGTAACTTAGCCAGCGGTGGTGCCTGTAACTTTAGTGTGAGCTTGCAGGTGCCAGCAGGTGCTGCCTTGGGTGAGTTCACATTGACGAGTTCGCCCTTAAGTTCCACGGTTTCGGGCACTGCGGTATCAGGCACTGCCACCACGGCCCAGGTTTTGGTTTCTAATGTGGTATTCACAAAGGAGTTTATTGATGATCCCGCAATTCCTGGTGAAACCACCACCTTGCGTTTTACCATCGATAACTCAGCCAGCACCAGCGATGTCACTGGCATGTTCTTTACCGATTCATTATCGACCGCTTTAGCGGGTTTAGCGGCAGCACCAGCGCTGCCTGCCACTCCCTGCGGTGCAGGCTCTTCGGTTTCGGGAACGACATTTTTAATTTTTGTTGGCGGTAATTTACTCGCTGGCGAAACTTGTACCTTCGATATACCCGTTGTTGTGCCGCCGGGAGCCGTTAGTGATAGTTATCTGAGTACCACTTCTTCTCTGACTGCAACTGTCGGCGGCAGTGTAGTGGTATTACCGCCAGCCAGCGATTCATTGGTGGTGAATAATGAGCTGTTGCAGTTCGATAAGCGTTACCTAAATGGCAATGTGGTTCCGGGCGGCAGTGTGGATCTTGAATTCACCATTACCAACTTGTCGGCCACCGATGCCATCAGCGATATCGCCTTCACCGATGATATCGACGGTGCGGCGGGAGTTTTCAGTGTGGCGGGTCTGCCGGCAAATGATATTTGCGGTGTGGGTTCTTCCATTACCGGTACCAGTTTGCTGACCTTCATGGGTGGCAATCTGCCTGCCGGTGGCAGCTGTACCTTTACGGTAACCGTTGATGTGGCTCCGGGTGCTGCGGGCTTGTTATTCAACAATCTCACGAGCTCCGTTACCGGTATGTTGGCTGGGCTGCCCGTGATCGGCTCGCCCGCTAGCGATTCCATTCAAGTAAGCGCCTTAACCTTTACCAAAGCCTTTGCTGGCCCCGTGGTGACTGGCCAAAGCACAACTTTGAGCTATACCATCACCAATAGCGGCACCTCATCGGCCTTGGGCTTGCGCTTCACCGACGATTTAGAGGCGGCATTAACTGGCTTAGTTTCAACCACAGGTGCTATGGCTGATATTTGTGGCGCTGGTTCTTCGGTAACAGGCACGGGCTTGCTTAGCTTTAATAATGGTAGTTTGGCTCCCGGTGCCAGCTGTACTTTCAACATTACTGTGCAAGTGCCAGCGGGCTTATTCCCCAATACCTTCCCCAGTGTTTCCAGCGAGTTATTGGCGGGCGCGGCGGCGGCTGCAGCTCCTGCCAGCGCCGACTTGGTAGTATTAGGCCAAGCCAATATCAGCGTGACACCAGCAAGCTTAATGTTTAGTGCATTAGTAGGGCAGGCAAGCCCAACGCAAACGATCACGGTGGAAAATACCGGTACAGCCGACTTGATGGTGACAGGACTCACCACTGCAAATGCGCCCTTTAGTCTCAGTGGCGGCAGCTGTGCTGCTATACCCTTTACCTTAACTGCGGGCAGCACTTGCACGCTGGATTACCAATTCGCACCACTGGTTTCGGGAATGGCCAATCAATCCATTATGGTCGATAGCAATGGCGCTGCGGGCCAGCAGTCGTTCTTGTTGGAAGGTTTAGGTTTACAGCCTGAGCTGAGCATTAGCCCCGCCACCTTAGACTTTGGCGATGTGGTGGTGAATTCCACCTCAGCCAGCATGATGGTGACCTTAAGCAATAACGGCAATACGGTTTTGGCCGTGAGTAGTGTTACCGCACCCGGTGCGCCATTCCAAGCGGCCGGTGGTAGTTGCGGCGCTGCGCCGTTTAATATTGCCGCCGCCGGTAATTGTACTTTGGCTTATGAATTTGCGCCCACCAGTGTAGGTTCGGCCAATATGAGCCTTGATGTGGTGAGTGATGCACCCACCAGCCC
>JAKSCJ010000322.1 GCA_022360675.1 Lysobacterales bacterium | reverse complement strand
CATTGCTTTCAAAGGCTTTTCAGCCTGATTATTCGCGATCTCTCTTTTTTGCCCGCTCTGGCAATTTTTCAATTTTAGATCTCAGCGCTCGATCGTTTTTGATCGATTCTGTGTTTCTGCGCGTGATCTTCACCGGTGTTTGCTGGCTAGATCTGAGGTTTCGAAGCCGTTTGCGTGCCGAATTAAGGGCGAGTTTGCGCTTGTTTACATGCCTTAGCGTTATACCGCGCTTGAAAACCCCATAGTAAATGCTGCTGATTTTCACCGGTCATCTTAAAAGCTTTGTCTATGTGAGGGCGCTTTGACGTGAAATTTACGGCTTTTACGGCGCTTAGGGGTTTGATTTTTGGCTTTTGATCCTCATCAATACTTCACCCACAGACATTATGATTGGCGCTAAACGTGTGGATAACGGATAATTCCCATACCAATACACGCAGCGTTTGCGCAGCGCGCTTTTTTTAAGACGCGGCCTGACTGCGTATTTTCGAGATCATGGTGGATCTGACTCGTTACTGGCTGTACTCAAGAGAACCGCTAAACCCCATTTGCGGTGCGCACAGGGCTAAATTTGAAAATGATGTTCAAGGCGTGAGTTACAGCATCAGCGTCCCCCCATGCTGGTCTGAGCTAACCGGCAGATTTGGTAACTGCAAAGGCTTTTTAGGTTTGCGGCAACGTAAATTTAAACTGAGGTGCAGTCCGAGGAGTTTGTTTAAATGAGCACGCCCGAAAAGGTGCTAAAGCCCATGCCCGATGTGGCCAATGAAGTTCAACCGCTAATTGCTGGCGAGTTGGACTGGGTGGGCATGAATGAAATGGAGCTACAGGTATTGTTAGACGGCGAGGACGGTGTTCCTTACCGCACTAGCGCTCGGGTGGCTGCGTATGTGAATTTAATCGATCCTTCCTCGCGTGGCATTCATATGTCGCGTCTGTATTTGCATTTGGATCAGATTCTCGCATCGCGTACCTTAAGTCCGTGTACGATGCGCCACTTGTTGCGTGCTTTCTTGGAATCCCACGAAGGCCTGAGCGACCAGGCCTGGGTACGTATGGATTTTGACTTCATGCTGCGCCGCCCAGCTCTGATGAGCGATAACACAGGCTGGCGACGTTACCCTGTGAGCGTGATTGGCCACATGAAAGGTAGCGAGTTTAAGCTGGAAATTGGCTTAAAGGTTTTATACTCCAGCACTTGCCCGTGCTCGGCTGCGCTTGCTCGCCAATTGATTCAACGTCAATTTAATCAAGAGTTTTCTGATCGCGAACAAATCAGCGTGAGTGAGGTAGAAGCTTGGTTGGGCAAAGAAACCAGCATTCTGGCCACACCCCATAGCCAACGCAGCTCCGCCGATTTAAAAGTACGCCTGGCGCCCAGTTTTGTCGGCTTTCCTCTGCAAGATATCATCGACAACGTAGAGCACTGCCTGCAAACCCCGGTTCAGGCGGCGGTGAAGCGCGAAGACGAACAAGCCTTTGCCCTACGCAATGGTCAAAACCTGATGTTCTGCGAAGATGCGGCACGCCGTATTCATGGTGCTTTGGATAATGACGAACGCATCGGTGATTTCTGGGTACGTTGTCGCCATTTCGAAAGCTTGCATCCGCACAACGCTGTGGCTATTACCAGCAAAGGTGTGGCCGACGGTTTTGCTGCGGTAGACAGCGAAGACTACTAGCCATAGCCAGCGCCTGGGGCACGGCACAGCTGGCCAGTGCTTCGCATTCAATAAAGAAAAAGGCGGCACGCTCAATCGAACGTGCCGCCTTTTTTATTGCGCTAATGTTTGGCGGTTTGGCTGGTTTGGTGCTTGAACCCTTGAATTCTTGAGCAGCTGTGCCCGTTTTTCTCACTGGTAACTTGCTTAGCTTAAATAGCTTAAGGCTCGATAAACTCCAAGCCCGCCTGTAGCCAATCGATATTAATGCCAATTTGTCCCGAACTAATGGCCGCCCAGCTGTAGCCTACCAACTCGTCGCGAGCGTTTTCGTCCACAAGCTTGCCAGCCACTTTCTTCGGCTCTTTAAATACCGACAAGCGCAGCATGGGCGGTTTGTTCTCGCGGTAAAGCACCCGTGCCAGCTGTAGTTTGACGCCTAAGGGAAAACCATCGCGGCCCATTAAACTCACTTGGTCGCCGTCGTTGTGCAGCGCAAATTCTTTCGATAACTGCCATTCGCCGTGTTCGTTACGCACCCCGGCCCAGCCTTTAAAGTGGGCGATACGCTGAAATTCTAGGCGGGTGTCGATGCGGATCTCGCCGCTGTTGAGCTCGATCAGTTGATCGGCCAGGGTGATCTGGCCGCGTGTGATGGCAATTTCTTTACGAATGCCTAGCTGTGGCCCATTGGCATTGCCGATGGCGCACAAGCGCGGGTCGCTCTGGCCTGCGTAACCGCCGCTGATCGCTTTGAGCGGAATATCGCAAGGGCGCGCACCAACGCGATCCCGTGGCGTTACCCGCAGCACGAGCTGGGTTTCGGTGGCGATGATGGTCCAGATAAATGCCCGGCTGGGCACCTGAGAGCCACGATTACGTTGTTCAACGACAAAATTCAGCTGTTCGGTGAGATCACTTTGGATATCGATATCCAGAAATAGGGGCGGTGTTTTGCGGTGTGCTTCTGCCTCGGTGATGCCCTGTTGCTCACTGTGGTATTGCAGGAAGTTACCGTAGCGCCCTGGCAGCAGTGTATTGAATTGGTTGAGTTGCTGGATCACTTGACGCGCCAGCGGTGTGGACTCGGGGCGAGGTGCCGGGCCACCCTCGGTGACACAAGCGCTGAGTAGCGGCAATAAACAGAGCCACGGTAAATGGCGTTTGATGACTTTGCTGGTGAACAATTTCATGCTGATTCCCATCTCGGCGTGGCGTTTTGTACTCATGTTATTTCGCCGCTTAAGGTTGATTGTTGGGTGGCATGGGTGGCGCAATGGTTTGTGGATCGACCCGTTGATTCAGCCAGTTCATGCGCCAGTCCAGGTGCGGCCCGCTGGCACGACCGGTAGCACCGATGGCACCAATCCGTTCGCCCTGCTCGATACGCTGGCCGGTGGTTACATCCACTGCACTCATATGCAAAAAAGTGGAGCTTAAACCGTGGCCGTGGTCAATGATGATAGTGCCGCCCGAGTAAAACAAATCGGCTTCGGCCAAGGTAACAATACCGGCGGCCGGGGCAACCACGGCGGTGCCTGTGGGCGCGGCTACATCAACGCCAAAGTGCGGCCGCTTTGGCACACCGTTGAGCACTCGTTGGCTGCCGTAGAAGCCACTGAGACGCCCCTGGGCGGGCCAGATGAAATCGCTGAGCCAGTCACCACGCTGGTCGCGTCGTTTGCGGGCCTGGGCTACCTGGGCGGCTTCTCGCCGTATGCGTTTGCT
>JAKSCJ010000368.1 GCA_022360675.1 Lysobacterales bacterium | reverse complement strand
CTTGCCACTGCCGATGCATGGCCAGATAGCGCAATACAACGCCTGCGATCAACGCGGTCATCAACGCGCTGCGATACACCAAGCGATGCTCAGGCCAGCGATAATCGGTTAAACCCCACAACAGGCTTTGATCAATCGCTTCTACCAGCAAGGCCAAAACGGCTGAAGTCAGCACAATTAGCAACCAAGCACAGAGCCACATCAGTAAGCGTGGCAAGCGCATGAGCAGTGGCTCTAATAAGCACAAAGTGGCCAAGCCTAAAATATTGATCCACTGGGCGTATAAGGACAACACCCCTAATTTGCCGAAATCGATCTCATGGCCCGGGGCCAAACTGGGCAGTAAGACCCCTAATTCTGCCATCACCATCCCCACAAACAGCCACAGCCAGCTGCGAAAGGTGAATTCCGCAGGCACGATGTTGTTGTCGGGATTAAACATTGCTGAACTCAGGTGCTGGCCGCGCGTTGAATTTGCTGTAAGACCCAGGTATCGATATCGACAATTTCTTGCGGACTCACCGAATGGGGAATGGGATACTCGTGCCACTCCACACTAATACCTGCATGTTTTAAATGATCGCGCGCTTGCTGCCCCAGTGGCATGGGCACCACCGGATCTTGGCTACCATGCCCCATGAATACCGGAATGCGGCTGGCCGCCGCACTCTTCCACTGCTCGATGCCTTCTGGATCGGCCAAGTAGCAAGACAAACCCAACACCGCCAACGGTGGACGCGGACTGCCTAAACCCGAGCGCAAAGCAATCACACCGCCTTGAGAAAAACCGGCAAGAATTTGGCGCTCATGGGGAATGCCATCAGCGGCGATATGATCGCGTAGGGCTTCGACTTGCTGCAACGATTGGGCAATGCCGTTGCGGTCTTCATCGCGACGCAAGTCAAAGCCTAAGATGTCGTACCAGGCGCGCATCACCATGCCGTTATTGATGGTTACCGGGCGCATCGGGGCGTGGGGGAAATAATACCGCGCGCCTAAGCCATTGAATTGCGGCATCGCTTGGGCCACAGGCACAAAATCGTAGCCATCGGCACCCAAACCATGCAGCCAGATCATGGCGTAGTGTGCGTTTTCGCCTACATTACGGGTTTCAAAATCGAGCAACTTGGCAGAAGCCGTAGCGGCAGGTCCGGCAGACGCGCCGGGTGCGTTATCATGTGAAGTCATTGTTCCAGTTTAACTCAGGCGAATCATGCCGAAATTCAACATTGTATTACGCCAGGCCGCCGCTATCTTCCTTTTATTAGGACTCTTAACCGCCTGCGGTCTTAAGGGCGATTTATTCTTGCCCAGCAATGCGCCGGCCAACTCAGGCAGCACCGCCTCCAGCTCAATCTCCCGTACCACGACCGAGGCGGCCGATACCGACGTGGCCTCAAGTGAAGACGACGAAAGCGGCGAGCAAGACGGTTAACCATAAGCGCATACGCTTTGGCCTTCAGTAGCACCAAAAAATACAGCGATGACCACTGCAGCAATACGTTTTCATAAAATGCATGGCTTGGGTAACGATTTCATCGTTATCGACGCTCGCCAGCAAGCATTTACTTTAACTGCTGAACGCATTAAAGAATGGTCCGACCGCCATACCGGCATCGGCTGCGATCAATGGTTAATCATCGAAGCGCCACGCCAGGCAGACAGTCATGCCAGCTATCGAATTTTCAATGCCGATGG
>JAKSCJ010000408.1 GCA_022360675.1 Lysobacterales bacterium | reverse complement strand
TCTGGCAAACAAAGGCTAGGAGGAAGCGATGAAAAAATCACGATTTACAGAGACGCAGATGGTCTCAATATTGAAAGAGGCAGAGAGCGGGCTAGCGGTGAATGAGGTTTGTCGTAAGCATGGAATCAGCCCTGCCACCTATTACAAATGGAAAGCGAAGTATGGTGGTTTGGACGCATCAGAATTGAAGCGAATCAAAGAACTTGAAGCAGAGAACGCCAAGCTAAAGCGGATGTTTGCTGATATGGCTTTGGAAAATAATGCGCTGAAAGATCTGATTGAAAAAAAGCTCTAAAACCGGCAGGCAAACGTGTGGCAATAAGGTATCTAGTGGATACTCACCACTTCTCGATTCAGCGTGCTTGCCGGTGTATCAAATTGGCTCGTTCAGCTTGGTATAAGCCTTTAGTGAATGGATTAGAACGAGACCGAGTATTGATTGAATCATTAAGCACATTAGCTGAACAAAAGCCTGGGCTCGGCTTCTGGAAGTTGTTTCGGCGCTTACGGCGACAAGGTTACCGCTGGAATCACAAACGCGTATGGCGAGTGTATTGCTTGCTAAAGCTCAACCGTAAACGGCGTCGAAAGCAACGTATTCCAACAAGAATCCCGATGCCTTTGAGTACGCCCGCACGCCCTAATCAGGTGTGGTCGGCCGATTTTGTCAGTGATGCATTGTATTCAGGCATGCGGTTTCGTACGTTCAATGTAATGGATGACTTTAATCGAGAAGCACTCGCTATTGAAGTGGATACCTCATTGCCTAGTGCGCGCCTGGTTCGCGTGTTCGAGCAGCTTAAAGCAGAGCGTGGGTTACCGGAGGCCCTAAGAACCGACAATGGCCCTGAGTTTCTTGGCCAGTGTTTTACGCAATGGTGTAGCGATA
This sequence comes from Lysobacterales bacterium, assembly GCA_022360675.1. Taxonomy (GTDB): domain Bacteria; phylum Pseudomonadota; class Gammaproteobacteria; order Xanthomonadales; family Wenzhouxiangellaceae; genus JAKSCJ01. The sequence goes on along the minus strand of JAKSCJ010000408.1, from coordinate 196 downwards.
ACGGTATTACCATCGATTACATTGAACCCGGCAAACCGAATCAAAACGCTTATATTGAGCGGTTTAACCGTAGCTACCGTACAGAGCTACTGGATACTTGGTTGTTTAAAGACTTGGACGAAGTCAGAGCAATGACCTGGGCTTGGATGTTGGAATACAACCAAGAACGTGATCATGACAGCCTTGGTGGCATGAC
>JAKSCJ010000315.1 GCA_022360675.1 Lysobacterales bacterium | reverse complement strand
CATCGTCACTGGCTTTAGTGGCATTGCGTAAAGCCCGCACCAGCGCCTCAAATCGCTCGCGAGTCTTCTCGCTGGCATTGCCAAGCCCGGCTTGCTCAAGTTGGTATTCCACCAAGCCCACCGTACCGCGCTCTAACTCAATGGTTTGCTCGGTGAGGCTTTTAATTTGTTTACGAATATCGCCTTCGAGTTCCACGAAGGTCTTTGATAAGCCGCTGGCACTTTTGCCCGCATTTTTATTGTTGGCGTCAACATCAACCAGGCGCTGCTGAAGCTGGGCCAGCTGCATTTCAAGGCGCTGGACACTCTCACCCAGGGCGGGCGGGAAGATGCCACGGTCAGCGAGCTGAGCTTGCTGCTCGCGAATAGTCTTCAGACGCGATTCTACTTGGGCAATCGTTTCGCTTAACTGTGCGGATGTTGCTTCTTGGCTAGCATCTGTAAGACGCCTGACTCGATTTTCAAGCTCTTCGGTTGAGGCCGCTGCGTCCCGACTAAGGAAAGCATATGCACCTAACTGTGCAACAACTAAAGCCAACCCAACTGGTCCACCCAGAAGGGCGAGTGCACCCTGGCCAACGCGTTGAGCAGCTGTTAGCGCGACTTGTGCACGAGTCAACTGTCCAGTGCGTAATGCAGCAAATTCAGCCTGTAGCCCGAACGCCCTTGCGACACCGCCAGACCTAACAAACTCAGCGGCGGAACCAGACAGGCTGACAATCAAACGAGAGGTTAATACAGCAGCAAGAATAGTCGCAGCAGTGGTTATATTTTCAATGGCAGGGACAAGCACGTCACTTGCCCCCTCTGATGCATCACTGAGTGACGCTATAAATCCAGCAATCCCTACGTTTACAGATAGCGTTTCATCTATTTTTGCTAACTCAACGGTAACTATTGAGGACAGCTTTTGAAGCTCACGGCTAACATTTAATGGTAGCTTCGAGAATTGAGCCTCTAAAGCTTTGGCATTATCGCCTTGAAACACATTAATCAAATCAAGGCCAGTAATACGACCTTGCTCACTTAGTGTTCTCAGCGCATCAACAGAAACACCCAAGCTATCGGCCAACAACTGGGCAAAGCCTGGCGCAGCCGAAAGAATCGCGTTGAATTCTTCCGCGCGCAAGCGGCCCTCACCAACGGCCTGCGCATATTGAGTGATCACACTGGCAGCTTCTTCGCCTGTGGTGTTGCTCACCGCCAGCAAGGTATTCAAACCTTTTACGGTATTGATAATTTGCTGTTGAGATACATTCAGCGTTTGAGTGGCCTGGCCAATCCGCTGGTACAGGTTACCGGTAGCATTCAGGTTAGCGCCGGTGGCAACGGCGATATCAACCACATTCTGGAATGCCTGGCCCTGCTTAACCGTTGCACTGTTGAGTAGGTTTAAACGGGCTTCAAGGCCACGCGCATCCTCGGCGGTCGATAACGCGGCGCGGCCATAGTCGAGCAGTTCCCTAACGCCAAATGCTGCAAAGGCAAGCACGGCCACGTTACGCAGCCGGTCCAGGTCGGTTGTGTGTTCCTGTGTTGCCTGGCGTGCTTCGTTGTTGGCATCTTCGACTTGCTCAAGAGTACGCACCAAGCCGCGCAAGCGGTCTTGAGTGTCTTGCGTTGCGTTTTCTAAGCCCGCTTGTTCTAGCTGGTATTGCGCCAGGCCCACACGCCCGCGTTGAAACTCAACCGTGCTTTCTTCAACGGCACGGATTTGCTTGCGAAGCTCGTCTTCAACCTCGCCAAAGGTACGCCCTAAACCGCTGGTGGTGTTACTTACCGCGCGGGTGTTGGCGTCTAGGTCGCTCATTTCGCCTTGTAAGCGGCCTAGCTGTTGTTCTAGCTGCTGCACTTGCTCGCTTGCGCTCGGATCAATAGGTGTATCCACAGGCTGAGTGCGCAGCTCGTCCAAACGCTCCTGAACCGTCTCGATAGCCATGCCGATGCGTTCGGCCTCAGTAGCCACACCTTCAGGCAATAAGCGACGGCGTGAAAGGTTCTCTTGCTCAGCGGCTAAGGCTTTCATGGCCATCACTGCCGCATGCAGTTTGTCGTCTAATGGGGTGCTTTGTAGTTCCTTGGCCTGCTGATCAACTTCTTCAACACCCTTCGCCGCGTTCTCTGCACCCTCCTGTAAATCACCCATTGCGCGTGAGCCATCACGCCCCAGGTTCTCCACCGCATCCTTAACCTGAGTCACATTTTTTTCAGCCGCAGCTGAAGAGACACGGAGACGCCCGGTCTCCATGTCTACAGTAAACGTGAGGTTCAGGTTGCGGTTAGGCATTGACTTACTGACCTACGGGTGATGGCGGGCCAGGCAAAACACCAGGTGCAGGTTCACCGCCTGCACCTGGCGGAACAATAACCGGCACCACCACCACAGGCGGATCAGGTTGAATTACCGGAGCCGGGAACAGCGGGCCGGTAATAACACTTGAGTGATCGTCATTAATATTGGTTGAGTGATCGTTAATAGAGTTATCGTTACTCGAATAGTCGTCATGCGAGTTACTGCGGAAGGTCGCGCCAGCTCCGATATTGTGGCCACGGTCACCGCCAATCTGATCGCCATGCGCCACGTCACCACCCACCACATACAGATCACCGCCTGCTTGATAAGCCGGTTCGTCCTGGCTGCTGGCACTTAATGCCTCGCTAAGCACGCCACCCAGTTGTTGGGTAATGCCAACATACCCCGAGCCCAAGGCATTGAACTGATCAACCTGGCGACGGTTATTGCTAATGGCCACATCGGCATTGCGTTCAACGCTCCAAATGCTGACACCAGCATTTAGTGCAGACAACCCTAAATCTAACCACCCGCTGCGCTGCCGTGTTGGCGGTTGCGGAACAATAAGCTGTGGCCCTGACTGGCCACCATCATTAAAACCAGCCACACTCACTAAAGCGGCCTGTGATCCAATCATCATTCGACATAAGTCGTGGCTACAATCTTTAGCCATTGCCCTAAGCGACTCGGCTTTGCGCTCACGATCAATGCGTGCTTGCTCGGCTTGAAGCTGTTGCGATTGGTTTGCCTGCTGTACTTGTTCGGTGTAAATACGATAGTTTTGATCGTAAGCACCACAAGCTGCTAAGGCGAAGAGAATTAAGACCGTTAAAACGGGCTTAATGATTCGTAAGGTGATCATTTCTTTATGCCCTCCGTAAACGCTTTACGTGCACCACTTTCAATCGCGCGCACTTGATTAATAAGCGAGCCACACCAGGTAATACCAAAGCCATCGGCAGCTGTACGTAGCTCAACCAACGAGCGCCCACTATATAAAGCACCACCAAAGCCCACTTGAATGTTGGGCTCACAAGCGTTGTAAATCTGCACTGCGGGTAGGTGGGTTTCATAGATCCGCAACTCATCATCACTCGCCTCCTTGGCTTTTAATCGCTGCTTGAGGCGGTCTGGGATTTTGACCCAGTGTTCGAGGTTTTCGACGGCTCGATCTGTGGACTGCTTTGTACGCCCTTGCTGACCGCCGCGCTCAAGCTTGTATCCGAATTTTTTGAGGCAACAATAGGTTTCGTCGCGGTCGCCTTCATCGCCTTTCCCTGGTTGAGCTTCCGGCAAATTTGTAACCAAGCAGCATATAGCTTGTCGCCCATTTGAAAGGCTTCATGGCCATCGATATACAATTGCTTAGTAGTCTTTAATGGCATCTTGTTGCCATCTTCGTCATCAACACCATCGAAGCCCATAAAGTGACTGTTCATCTTTTGTTGCAACCACTCGCTTTCTTCAACGATGCTGTCAACATCGTCAGAGCTGGCCAAGGCGTTCATTGCTAGGCTTTGATACTGGTCTGGTGGTACATCACCCTTTGCTTTTAACCCGGCAACCGATTGGCTAATAACACCAGATACAAACTTCAAGGTTCGCTCAATATCCTCATTGCTTGGCAGTTTGAAAACCGCATGAATGTACGCTTCACCAACCTCGCCATCATCATTGATCATTTCAAAGGTGATGGTCTCTTTCATGACACGTTGTGTACTTAATTTCATTCCCATCGT
>JAKSCJ010000419.1 GCA_022360675.1 Lysobacterales bacterium | reverse complement strand
GTTGCCCCCAAACCACTGGCGTGCATAAAGTTGGCCGCCCGGCACGGTAATATGATGGTTTGTGGTTTTCATGACTTGGTTTGATATCCTTCTCAACGATGAGGCGGGATTGTAGCGGAAAAGCGAGCAAACCAATACATTTCAGCAAGTAAACTTATTGACCGCCCGGTAATAAAGTTTTATGATGCGCGCATACACGGAGTACTCAGCAGTTCAATGAGCGATCGTTCCACTCAAAAAACAAGGTCATTATCACCTCGCACTTCTGCCCAGCAAAAACCTGAAACCAAGACGGTAAGCAAAAGCAAAGTGATGGGGCGACCGCGTATTTTTGATGAAGAAAAAGTACTCAATATTGTTATCGAGCAGTTTTGGCAGCACGGTTTTGAAGGTACTACCTTCAGCCATTTAACCAAGGCCACCGGGCTGCACAAAGGTAGTTTATACCAAGCCTTTGGCGACAAAAAAAGCTTGTTTCTCAAAGCGTTGAAAAACTACCTAGACCAGGCTTATCACCAAGTGATGGCCAGAGTTGACCGCCAGGCATCGCCTTGGCAGCAACTAAGAACCTTGGTCGGCAGTGTTATTTTGCAGAACAATTTGATGGAAGAAGGCCCCTGTGGCTGCTTGGCCGTCAATACCATGGTGGAGTTTTCAACCATGGACAGCGAAGTGATGCAAGTGCTCGAAAGTGGCTACGCCATCAGATTGCAAACCTTGGTTGAGATCATCGAGCAAGCACAAGATGCGAGCGATGTTCACACCAAATTGGACGCCGTCGAAATCTCGCAAATGATGTGCACACTGCTGGCGGGTATGTCTGCCAGCATTAAAGGGCCGATGAGTATCGAAGAAGCGCAGCAAACTGCCGATAACTTCCTGGTGCTGATTCACCAACAGTAGATTTTAACGAGCTTGAGTATCGACACTGATGCTCAAGCTCGATTCGAACCGAATCAATTTTTGTTTGCAACGTTCGTATCGGAAAAAAATTTTGCACACTTTTTGACCGCTTAGTAACAAACTCAAACAATTGAATTTAATGGGCATTTCAAGGCTTTTCTACACCAGCCTATGATGGCCCAACAGCCAATCAACCGCTTGACTGGAGTCAAATCATGGGCGGATATTTTGAGATGATCGATCGCTTCGCGGTAAGTCTTGCCCGAAGCGTAATTCGTTGGCGCTGGCTGGTATTACTACTCGCCATCGTACTGGCCGCAGTAGCTGGACGCGGTGGCGCCAACCTGGAGTTTGCCAGCAATTATCGAGCATTTTTCTCCAAAGCTAACCCAGAGCTACAGGCTTTTGAGGAGCTACAAAGCACCTACACCAAAAACGACAATTTCTTATTTGTTCTTAAGCCTAGTGATGGGGTGGTGTTTAACGAATCTGTGCTGAGTGCGGTTAAAACCTTAACCGAAGAAGCTTGGCAGATTCCCTACTCTATTCGGGTGGATTCGATTACAAATTTCCAAGCCACCTATGGCGAAGAAGATGACCTCATCGTCGAGGATTTGGTTGCGAATCCTCAAGGTTTATCGGTTCAAAGCCTCGATAAGAAAAAGCAGGTGGCACTCAATGAGCCACTCTTGCGGAATCAACTGATTACCGAAGATGCCACGGTTACCGCTGTAAACGTGGTGTTGCAGTATCCCGAGAAAAACCTCAGTGAAGTGCCCGAGGCGGTAGCAGTAGCGAAGGAAATCCGGGAGAAAATCCGCGCGGAATACCCAGATATCAGCATTTATCTCACCGGTGTGTCCATGCTGAATCACGCGTTCTCGGATGCGGGTTTCACCGATGTAACCACATTGGTTCCGGTCATGTTCTTGGTGATTTTACTGCTAACTTGGATCATTTTACGAACTTTTAGCGGTACATTAGCCACTGTTTTAGTGATCTTTTTGTCGAGCACGGTTGCGATGGGCTTAGCGGGATATGCCGGATTAAAAATGACGCCGATTGCTGCGTCGGCCCCCATTATTATTCTCACCCTAGCCATCGCCGATTCCATTCACATTCTGGTGAGTTTACGTAGTGGCATGAAAGAAGGCATGGCAAAAGACGATGCCATTGTAGACGCCATTCGAATCAACTTTTTACCGGTGACCATTACCTCGCTAACCACGGTCATCGGGTTTTTATCGCTGAACTTCTCAGACTCGCCACCGTTTTGGCATCTGGGAAATATCACCGCCATGGGCATTGCCGCTGCTTGGTTGTACTCGCTTACCTTATTGCCCGCAGTCATGCGCATTCTCCCCTATCGCGTTCGCGTGCTCGATAAAAAAGAAGCCTCGCAAGTGTTCATGGAACGCTTTGCCGATTGGGTGATTGCCAAAAACCGAGGTTTATTATTTGCACTAAGCGCCGCCAGCTTGGTATTGATTGCCTTTATTCCCAAAATCGAATTCAACGATCAGTGGATCGAGTACTTTGACGAGCGTATTGAGTTCCGTACCGACTCCGATGTGGCCTTGCAGTATTTCGGCATGTATCCCATTGAATTTTCGGTGGGGGCGATCAATTCCGGTGGTATCAGCGAGCCCGAGTATCTGGCGTATTTAGAGGCGTTCACCGATTTCCTGCGCGAGCAAGAACATGTGGTTCATGTGTATTCCATCGCCGATATCATGAAGCGCTTGAACAAAAACCTGCATGCCGATAATCCCGACTTCTACCGGATACCCAATGATCGGGAACTGGCCGCGCAATATCTGCTGCTGTATGAACTCTCCCTGCCCTACGGTTTGGATTTAAATGATCGCCTGAACGTCGACAAATCTGCCACACGGGTTACCGCCACCCTCACCAACACCACAACTTCGCAGACCAAAGCCTTCTTGAAAAAAGTGAACGAGTGGCAAAGCGCGAATCTGCCCGACTACATGCAAGCCAAGGCCACAAGCCCGCAAGTGATGTTTACCTACATCACCGAGCGCAATGTGGAAAACATGATTATCGGCACCATTTTGGCGATTTTGGCGATCGCTATCATCATGATGGTGTCATTACGCAGTTTCAGCCTGGGTGCATTAAGTTTGCTGCCTAATGGATTGCCCATCCTGGCCAGTTTTGGTGCCTGGGCAATTTTAGTCGGCCAAGTGGGCTTTTCAGTGGCCACGGTGGCGTCAATTTCCCTGGGTATCATCGTGGACGATACGGTTCACTTGCTCTCAAAATATGTACGGGCGCGCCAAGAGCGTGGACTTTCTGCTGAAGATTCAATTCGTTACGCATTCCGTAACGTAGGCATGGCCATCATCATTAATACCGTCATTTTGGCGGTGGGCTTTGTGGTTCTCACCACGTCCAGCTTCAAAGTGAATGTGGATATGGGCTTATTAACCGCCATCGCCATTGTGTTTGCCCTGGTGTTGGATTTCTTATTCTTGCCTGGCTTATTGCTCATGAATAGT
>JAKSCJ010000257.1 GCA_022360675.1 Lysobacterales bacterium | reverse complement strand
GCATCAGTAAAAAACTAATGTATCGGTATGGGTTAATATCTCTCGCCATCGTATCGCTTTGTTGTGAGATTGCTCTGGCGTCATCTTAATTGGCGAGACTACGATTCAAAAATATTTTCAGATGTGTTTGTCTTTAGTTTTAGAGTATTTGGATTAGTTGAAGATGCAATGTATTGATTTTCCACACACTCCGAAGCTACAGAAAAAGCTCCTGAGTTCAATTGAATTTAATGGGTCAGAATGGCTTATTCGTTTTGCGTAATCCAGCGCAAAATGATGGGCTGTACTGTTTAGTTAATCTGGTACTGAGGTTTGGTTAATGCGTTGTGGCCAAGTGTTGGGTTTCTTGTCATCAACCCCATCTAAAGATGCAATGGCGCTCGAATGATTTGACTTCTCCCCCATCAGCGCGAATTCCCCCGTACCGAAATTCTATTTCGGTAGCGACGACATTATGGAGCGATATTGATCATGAGTAAGGTACAGGCCGATGTGGCCAACACTAGTGAAGCTACCCGCTATGAACCCCCAAAAGTGTGGACATGGGAGCAACCCAGCGGTGGTAAATTTGCCAGTATCAACCGCCCGGTTTCGGGCGCTACCCACGATAAAGCGTTACCGCAAGGTGATCACGCCTTACAGCTGTATTCACTAGCTACGCCGAATGGTGTGAAGGTGACCATCATGCTGGAAGAACTCTTAGAGTTGGGCATCACGGCGGCTGAATACGATGCTTGGTTAATTCGTATTACCGAGGGTGATCAATTCTCTAGCGGTTTTGTGGCGGCGAACCCGAATTCAAAAATTCCGGCACTGCTAGACTACAGCGGCGATGAGCCCGTTCGTGTATTTGAATCGGGCGCGATCTTGTTATATCTGGCCGAGAAGTTTGATGCTTTCTTGCCTAAGACGCACGCTGCCCGTACCGAAGTTTTGAATTGGTTGTTTTGGCAGATGGGCTCGGCTCCTTATTTGGGCGGTGGCTTCGGTCACTTTTATGCCTATGCGCCTGAGAAATTCGAATACCCCATTAATCGTTTTACGATGGAAGCCAAACGCCAGCTTGATGTATTAGAGCAGCAGCTGACCAAGCATCGCTTTATTGCCGGTGATGAATACACCATTGCGGATATGGCGATTTATCCTTGGTATGGGGCATTGGTGAAAGGTGTGCTGTACGATGCCGCCGAGTTTTTATCGGTTCATGAATACCCGAATGTGCAACGTTGGGCAACGGAAATTAGTGAGCGCCCGGCTGTGGTGCGTGGACGTAGGGTGAATCGTACCTGGGGTGATGAATCACAACAGGTTCCCGAGCGTCATAGCGCTGCCGATTTTGAATAACAAGGCGCGCTTAATCTAGTAATTACCAGCAAAATCCTAAGCATAACGCTTAGGGTTTTTCCGTTATCGATGAAGCCTGTTGTTTGCTTAAGTTGTTTAGCTGTTGGGCGCGTAAGGAATTGCCCTGACTGATAGCGACATCAACGGCGCGGTTGCCTGCGTGATCTTCATGCTGAATATTGGCACCGCGAGTAACTAATGCATCGATGAGTTCTGCACGATCGAACAAGGTGGCAAACATCAGTGCGGTTTGTCCGGCAAGATTATCGATATCGGCAGGGCAGTCGGTGTTCAGTAAGCGGTAAGCGATGCCGAGTTCGCCTTTGAACGTTGCAGCCATTAAGGCGGTGTTTCCCCGTTGATCTTGAGCACAAGCGTTAGCACCGGCATTCAAGAGTTGTTCCACAATGCTTTGGTGGCCGTGATAGGCCGCAATCATTAATGCGGTGTAACCTTTGTGATTACGGGTATTTAAGTCAACACCGGCCCGAATAAATTCCTGCACTAGTAATTCATCGCCGTTTCTGGCGGCGGCAAAATAGTAATCTCTTAGTTCTTGTTGTGCGTGGTTTTCCAACGCGGCACTGGGCTGGGTAGCCATGCTGGCTACGCTGAGTAAAGTAAGCTTTAAGGCTGTCGTTAATTTCATATCAGCTATCCTTTATTCGTGTTGAAAAGAGCCCAGAGCGAATGGCTACCGGGCTCGCTTCCCTGCCGTGTTATTGAGCAGCTAAGGTTTTCACTTCCGCTAAATCACCGTTAACCGCACGGGTTAAACGTTTGCCGTAATCTTTATCGGCACGGTAGAAGTAACTCAAAATTAAGTGCTTGGTTTGTGCTGAACGAACTTGCGCGAGATCGCCCGCCAGATTACCGATCAGGTTGGTCTGCTCGCCTGAGCTTAAACTGCGATACAACTCACCGGCTTGTTTAAAGTTTTGTGTTCGATCGATAGCAGCTTGCTGGCTGTGGCCGCTAAGATTCTGTTGGTGGTAACGGTATTTAGTGTCTTCACGCACACCATTGCGGTTGGGCTGATAATTGATATCGCTGCGCACCTTGTTGGTATTCATAAAGCCCTCTTGGTTGTAACTAAGCACTGCATTTTGTGGCTGGTTAACGGGTAGTTGCTTATGGTTTACACCGAGCCGATAGAGTTGAGTATCGGCATAGGAGAAAATACGACCTTGCAGTAAGCGGTCTTCCGAGGGCTCAATGCCAGGTACCAAGTTGGCAGGCGCGAAGGCCGCTTGTTCGCTGTAGTTGAAGAAGTTATCGGGCACGCGGTTTAACGTCATCGTGCCTACCTTCATCTCTTCGATATCGGGCCAGATTTTGGTGGCATCTAAGGGGTTGTAATCCAGTTGCGTAAAGGTTTCAGGGGCCAGGATCTTGACGTATAAATCCCATTGCGGAAAATTTCCTGCCTCGATCGATTGATAAAGATCTTGGGTGAGATGGTTGAAATTCGTGGCCTGAATTTCTGCGGCCTGTTTTGCCGTTAAGCTACGAATACCTTGGCGGCTTTTCCAATGGAATTTCACATAGTTCATTTGGCCCGCTTGATTGATGAACTTATAGGCATGTACGCCAAAGCCATCCATTTCGCGATAGCTGGCCGGGGTTCCTAGGTCTTGATAGACGTAGGTCAACATATTGGTGGCGCCCGGCTCGTGGGAGAAGAAATCGAAGAAGCGATTCGGATCTTGTAGATTACTTAACGGTGAAGGTTTCAGCGAATGCACCATGTCGGGAAACTTGATGGCATCGCGGATAAAAAAGACCGGTAAATTATTCCCCACGAGATCCCAGTTGCCTTCCTCGGTATAGAACTTGGTAGCAAAGCCACGTGGATCACGCAAGGTTTCGGGCGAACCTTTAGGGTGAATAACTGTGGAAAAACGCACAAACACCGGTGTTTCTTTACCGGCTTCACTAAATAATGCTGCACGTGTGAGCTGGGGAATGGCATGATCGGTAACGAAGACGCCATGGGCACCGGTACCACGGGCATGAACCACACGCTCGGGAATACGCTCGCGGGCGAAGTGCTGTAGTTTTTGTATCAAATGCACATCGTCTAAGAAAACGGCACCTTGACTGCCCGCAGTTTTGGAGTTCTGGTTATCGCCCACCGGCGCACCGTTATTTAAGGTAAGTGTTTCCGCTGCGAGTGGTTGACTGATAGCGGCAATAGAAAGACCACTGGCTAGTAAGGTGGTACTGAAAGAAAGTAATGTGGAATTGCGCTGCTTCATGGGGACTCCTTGGGGGGCTGAGTTCTGAGTTATGCGTCATGTGCTAAGGAGTCTAAGTAGAGATTTGCTATAAATGAAATAAATTGATTTTACTGGTACGATTATATTTATCTATTTAATGTTAATGAATGAATGGTTTGATTGATAAATAAAATGAAGAACGATCGGTTATTTTGAATATCGATCGATGGCATCGATAAGCAGCGTTTTGTCGTGTGTCGTTTGGTGTTGTTCGTCGTGAGTATTTGTGTAATCAATAATGACGATTACCAATTTTTATCTAACTGCAATAAGTGCTATTTAAACGCTTTTCGCCAGACTGGGGGGTTGCACGGTTGTGAAACCAGCGCCTTAGGCGGCGCTGGGTAAGTCGAACCAAAGAGCACTGAGCCCTTGGCTACCTGCGGTAACGACAAGCTCGTCTTCTTGCACGCCAACGGCATCATTGGCGGCAAGGTGCAAACCGTTGTCTAAGCTTAGCTGGCCTTCGATCAGATGGAGATAACTGGGGCGGTCGGCATTATTCAATATCAACCGTTCGTTGGCAGCGAGCTGTAGGCGGTACAAGCTGGCATTTTGGTTCATTCGTAAAGAGCCCGCGCGGCCGTCGGGGGTAACCAGCGGTGTTAAGGCACCATTTTGCACCACGGCTTGTTGTTGGTAGCTGGGAGTGAGGCCTTTACGCTGGGGGCGAATCCAAATTTGTAAGAAGCGTAAGGTATCGTTTTGGGAATGGTTGTATTCGGAATGAGTAATGCCGGTGCCCGCGCTCATATGTTGGATTTCACCGGCCGACACCACATGAGTATTACCCATGCTGTCTTTATGCTCGATGGCTCCGGAAAGCACATAGGAAATAATTTCCATATCGCGATGGCCATGGGTATCGAAGCCCGCGCCAGCTTTGACCACATCATCATTGATCACGCGCAGCACTGAAAACCCCATATGGCGAGGGTCGTAATAATGGCCGAATGAAAATGAATGATGACTATCAAGCCAGCCCAGTTGAGCGTGGCCGCGTTCTTCGGCGCGCCGTACATACATCATGGTCAATACCTCAATAAGATTGCTTAAGAACCATGGTACGGCGAGGCTTGATCGGTGAAAATTGAAAGCTTAAGGACAAATGTTTCGATTATTTGAAATAAAGCTAATGAATGAAAATGGCACCGCGCTCGGGTAGCAGTGGGCGCTAGCGGTCGTCGGAGGTGGGCATGTTCATGCTCAAGAAGCGTAACTCACCGATAAACTCTCTGGCGGCAGGCCCGAGTAGGTCTTGATCGCGAAAGTTCAAGTAAAAGCTCACTGTGCGTGAGGCACCTTCATTTAGCGGCAGGGGTTTTAATTGCTGTTGTTCGAGGGCAGCAGCAATGGCGGGTAAGGGCAGCCATGCATAGCCCAAGCCCTGGCTAACGAGGTCGATGGAGGTGCGCATATTGCTGACAGTCCAGCGCTGCTCAGCGCCTAGCCAGCCGGCGTTGGTTTTGTTTTGTGTGGCTGAATCGCGCACCACAATCTGCCGATATGGCTTGAGTTCATCGAGTGCGAGATTGCGTTGCATCTGGTGTAAGGGATGATCGGGGTGGGCGACGGCTAAAAAGTCGATGACACAAATCTCTTCATTAAGACCATTACTCATCATGATGGGCGATAAACCAATATCGGCTTCGCTTTCGGCGATGAGCTCATTGGTGCCCGAGAGTACCGTATCGATCATCGTGATATTGAGTTGCGGGTAGAGGGCCGATACTTTTTCTAAGGCTTGGTGCACCAATGTTTGCGGAAACGCGCCATCAATGGCGATACGTAACTCCGTTTCCACACCAGATCCCAGTGTTTGCGCGACGGTTTCGATACGGGCTGCTTCTTCTAATAAATAACGCCCGCGCCTTAGCATTAAGGTTCCTGCATCAGTTAAACCCACCTTACGGCCTGTGACTTCGAAGAGTTTAACGCCCAAAGCTTCTTCTAACTTGCTAACCGAATGATGAATACTGGACTGGCTTTTGTGAACCACGGCAGATGCCTGGTTAAAGCCACCGGCATCAACGACCGCTGCAAACATACGCCATTGTTCTAAGGTGGTTTTTTGCATTGTAATGCCTTGTTGCTCTGCTGTTTAGTGTAACCCTTAGTACTTTGATCGGATACGGGATCAAACAGGTTTATTTGTAGATTGCGGAAAAATATTTGGGCACGACCGGTAAAAAAAGGACCAGCCTTCTGGGAAGCGTTAAGGCTGGTCCGGGGGGCGGGGCATCCTGCCCCAGGGGGAGTGTTGTGGCCGTATTGATTCGCGCGAAATGGATCGGCTAGAAGGCGAATTAATGCAAGCGGAAACGGTCGCGGTGATGGGGGCGTGTGTAGTCGACCTTAGGGCCTAACGGAACCACTTGGCTAGGGTTAATTTTGCTGTGGCTAAAATAATAATGACGTTTGATCTGCTGAAAGTTAACGGTTTCAGCAATGCCCGGCCATTGGTACAGCTCACGCACATAGGCGCTGATATTGGGGTAATCTTCGATCCGTTGTTTATTGCACTTAAAATGACCGTGATAGACCGAATCGAAACGAATTAATGAGGTAAATAAACGCCAGTCGGCTTCAGTGACCGTACTGCCTAGTAAAAACCGTTGCTGGCTCAGTGTTTGTTCTAATTCGTCTAGGGCATCGAACAATTCAAAATAAGCGTTTTCGTAAGCTGCTTGCTTCGTGGCAAAACCACAGCGATACACGCCATTATTAATTGCGTGATAGATCGAATCATTCATAGCGTCGATCTCTTCGCGTAAATGCTCGGGATAGAAATCTAAGCTATTGCCGGTAATTTCGTTAAACGCACTGTTAAACATGCGAATAATTTCTGCCGACTCATTACTTACAATACCTTGAGTGTGGGTATCCCACAGCACAGGAACAGTTACCCTGCCTGTGTAATCGGGTTTGTTCTTGGTGTAGAGCTGGTGTAAATAATCTAAAGCGTATAGGTGATCGCCACTGCTGCCTTCGTTAGTTGCAAAGCTCCAACCATGGTTAAGCATATCGGGGCTAACCACTGAAATATCGATATGTGGTGCAAGCCCTTTAAGTTGGCGAAAGATCAATGCTCGGTGTGCCCATGGGCAAGCTAAAGAGACATACAGATGATAGCGACCCGACTCCGCTTTAAAGCCTGCGTTACCGCTGGGCCCGGCCTGACCATCTGGAGTAATCCAGTGGCGCAGTTGTGAATCTTCGCGTTGAAAAGCACCACCGCTTTTTTTGGTGTTATACCAACGATCTTGCCATTGCCCTTGTACTAGAAGTCCCATGATTCATCTCTCTTATTCGTAGCTGTATTGTTGCTGCTGAAACCTTGGTGTTTAATCGTTAAGCACAAATTTGTGGTGGGCATTTTTCTAAGCGATTGTTTTTAGAAAAACTCAAACGTAAAGGGCCCGCACCATGGCTAACTAAAATCAAAAAACCGCCAGCGGTCGCCATGTTTTTAAAGAACAAAATAAACTGTATTTGATCCGCTAAATTATTATGGTAGAGCAGAGCAGTTACGATACTAAACGCAGCAAAAGCCAATGCTGCAGCCCGCACTTTAAAGCCAATGATTAACGCGGTGGCTCCACCAATTTCAAAAATGATAACAAACGGAAGCATCCATTCGGGCAGCCCGCCTGAGGCTAAGAACTGCGCATTTCCCTCGTAAAATTGTATTTTATTAATTCCTGAAATAAAGAAGATGGCAGCGAGTCCAATTCGCCCAAGCAAGGCCGTAACCGCAGTAAAGTGTGGATACGGAGTGATGTTTTGCTCGATAGATGTCAGCGTGGTCATGATGTCACCCTCTAAGATGTTTAGAGATTATTGCTTTGTTGTGCGAATAGTGTGCTAGAGGATGACGTTTAAGAAAATTTCTTAAAACTGGGTGTTTTGTTCGAGAAAATAGAATAAACCAGTTCTATCAAAATGACTTCGCTCAATAACTGATAGCGCTGTATTATTTTATGGAGTAGTTTATTTAGCGCTAAAATAAAATTTGTCTAAATTATTTTTTCAACTAATTGAAGTATAAAGTAAATAAAAAAACCAAAATTAATTCTACAATGAGTTAATGTTTTTTAGATCATGTTCCATCTGTACATTGCAGCGTGCACAGGGTGATGGCTGACCTACACTGCGCTTGAAACCGAGCTTCTTATACAGTGCCAAAGCCGGCTCTAGGCGATGGTGGCTTACTAAGTGTACGCGCATAGCACCGAGCTTCTTGGCGTGCTCTAAGATATGTTTTCCTAAACGATACCCAACGCCTTTACCTTTGGCCTGCTCAGTTACAGCCATTTTGGAAAGCTCAAAGCTTGTTGATTGATGGTTCTGATTGGAATTTGAATGCTCTGGGGCTGGTGTCGGTATGAGTGCACAGCAGCCAATCACTTGCTGACCATCAAAGGCCAGGGCGATGTAACCACCCGGATCAATAATATAAGCTTGTGGGTCGTCTAAGATTGCACGGTCGTCGGTTTCTACTTCAAAATATTGCTCGATCCACTCCAAATTTAAGTCGCGAAAAGCGGCTTGATGCTGAGGTTCATAGGCCGTGACCGTAACTTGAGTATTTTCTCTCGTTTTGCGTTGGGCTTTCATTCGTTCGAAATAGCTTTGTTGTTCGAGTACTTCTTCAACAGCTTGCAACGCTGCCCATAAGTCAGTTCCTGCTTCTTGGAGTAAAGCTTGCATAACGTGATCTGCGTCCTGGCATTGCAGGCTTAAGCGTTGAGCAATTGCTTTGCCTTTTGGTGTTAACGCTACTTGATGAATGCGCCCATCTTCAGGGCTTTTTTTACTCTCAACGATCTGCTGCTTTTGCATTTCCCGTACCACTTGGCTGACAGCCGGGTGGCTTTGGCCAACGGCTTTTGCTAGTTCGGTGATGGCTGAGCTTTCAGTTTCGCTCAACATGAAAAACACGGGAAACCAGCGGGTATCTATAGCTACATCATAGAGGGCAAAGACCTGTTTTGCGTCGCTCGCGAAATGTTCGCCCAGGCGTCGGAGGCGGTTTCCTAAGGCCATATGACCGGCTTGTTGGTAGAATTTCATAAGTCTATCGTTAAATTACGTAAGTGCTTACGTAATTTAACGGCGAGATTACTTTCTGGCAAGGCTGATGGAGAAAAACGAATTGGTTAAAACGAAATGTTATGGCACTTGCTTTCGCTATCGATAATCGCTTAATAAAAGAAGTGCTTACTTTGTAAGTTGCTGATGAATAATGAAAAAGTTAGCATTGTTTTTTATGTTCCAGAATGTCGAATTAAAATTGTATGGTCTTATCTTCCATTTAAGTGGAATTCTGTGTTTTTAGTGCCAGGTTTAATTCGAGAAAACGAATTTATTAGTATACTGGAGCATTCGTTTTTGGCGGGCTAGGCGTTGATTATCGTGGCCTATCGCTGAACAACGTATTGAGAGATAAGGATATCGATCAAGGCTTAAAGAACAATAAATAGGCCGATCGAGTATCCGCAAATGTACGTCCTTATCGTCCTCGATGAATACCCTCTTTCCGATAACGATCATATGGGAACTAGTGAAGTGATGAAAAAAACCTTGTTAGGGATGGCATGTGCTCTGGCCAGCACTGCCGCTTTTGCCCAAAGCAATTATATTGACTGGGCCAATGATGGACGCCCCGACTTCCCGTTAAACGGTGAAGTTGCCGCGCCTAATAATTTGGCCACAGTAACCTCATTCACCGATGTGGCCGCGTTTTTGAACGCTACGAACACAGTGACTGAGACATTTAATAATGGCTTGGCTGCGCCTGCTGCAGTTGCTGCTTGTACAGAGCCTGTGAACAGTGCTTCAAACGACACTTGTTTTAATCCTGGTGATTTATTAGATGGTTTTACCGTAACCTCTGATAATGCCAATGGTATTGTGGTTTTAGGGGATGCTTTCCTTGGCCCTAACCAAGATTCTGCTGTCATGGGTGCACAAACCTTCGCCGATATTACTCAAATTGCTTTCGACCCCGCGATTACCGCGGTAGGTATCGATACGCTCATTGGCGCGCCAGCTCCCGGTGGTGGCGATATCACCTTAACGGCATTTGATAGTGGTGGTGGTGCTTTAGGTAATATCACTGTGACTACCGCAGTAGCTGATGACATCGCGTTTATTGGCTTAACCAGCGATACACCCATCGCCAATATCACTGTAGACGGTATTGGGGGCAGTGGCGAGCTAATTGATAACCTGTACTTCGGTAATAATGCACCACCTCCGCCTCCGGTAGCCACCGCTGTGCCCACTATGGGTAGCCTAGGCATGTGGTTGATGATTGCCTTCATGCTCGCCGGCTGTACCTGGTTCGCACGCCGTCGTGGCGAAGCTTAAGTTTCGCTAGCAAACAAAAACCTGCTTAAAAAAAGTAGGCATAGTTTGCGATATTTAAAAAGGCCGCTGTTAGCGGCCTTTTTTGTTGGGGATGCTATTTGATATTTGCGTTTTTGATAATCATTATCATTGTTGATTGGACTGCTGTATCTTTTGTTGTAGATGTTAGGCGGTCATGTGCTTTGTGATAGCAGCGCTTTATCGAGATCTTGAATATTCTAGTTTTAATTTCGGTATTTTATTCTTTACTTTTAGGTTTTATTTAGAATAAATTAATAAACGCTCGTTGTAAGGATACCAGAGCTGCTCGCGCTTATTTTTAGTGTTATTGGTATCTGCCAGATCCTAGATGCTGATTTGTTTTGTGTTGATCGCATTTTACTAAGGAGTGTTGTTATGTCTTGCCCGAACTTAGCCCAGCCTAATTTATCCACCTCGCTATTGCATGAGCCTGTGCCTGCAAGTAAACCGATACTAGAGGGTTTAGGGCCCTTACAGCATTTCATAGGAACATGGACCAATAAGCCATTATTTGGCTTGGATAATCGCGAGGTGGACGGAAGTAGTGCTAGTCCATTTTCCTACTGCTTAATGCCATTGCCAGAGGAAAGCTCGGAATCTGTTTATGGTTATATTCTGAAAAACTTTTATTATTTTGAAGAAATTAGCTTTTCGCCCATCAGTGGTGTTGTAGCCAACAGAGGCGGCTCATATACGCAGGTGGCAAATACTTTATTTTACGAGCAAAGAGTCTTTTTCGCGGATAGTCGAGCGGGTGAACCGAGCCCAAGAACGGTAAATGGTCTGGTTCATGCGGAAAATGGTTCGTGGTTGCGGCTAACGACACAAGAGCAAACTTTAGGGCCTTATGGCGGTGCTGATTGTAATGCCAAAATTCCTAATAACAAGGTTCCACACCAAGACAAGACGCGAAATATCACTAAGCAAATGTCGGTGCCACATGGTAACTCGGTTCTCGCACAAGGTACATTCAGTGAAATGCCAAATGGCGGCATTCCTGCCATTAAAATACTAAATGGGCTGCCAGAAGGGATAAATACGAAGCCTTATACCATGAATGGCAAAATTGGTAATCCAAGTTCGATTTACACACAAAACCCTAACCAAATTTTAGTGGACGCACTCGATGCCCAGCGCGAGCTAGGGCATGAACCGCTCGCTTATATTCATCTATCTGTCGATTCTATGAATGCAGATATTGGTGTGCTTAACATTCCATTTGGCACCACCAAAGCGAAGATTGCCAGGTATCGCGCTGATTATTGGTTAGAGGCTTTTAGTTTTGACGGTGGTAGCCCTGTTTACAACCAACTTCAATACTCGCAATTCATGAACTTGATTATTCCGATTAACGGTAAGATGGTTAATTTTCCTCATATTACCGTCAACACCTTAACTCGTAATAGCGCCTAGTGAAGCGTTCGTGGTTGATATTTAAATCGATACCTATTGTGCTGAGGTAGCTATGGCAATTGAGATTGAAGGATTCTACCTGGTTAGTTCGTACATTACTAAGTATTCGGTCATCGAGCTGAAAAGTACAGGTGTGGGTGATGAGTATTGTGAAGTGGTTCTACAAAAAGTTCCCTTGCCGGCTTGGCAGCAATTAGCTCATTGTTTAATCGATGGTAAGAAACCTTGCGCTATGTTGGAAACGCTAGAGAAAAATATCTTTAAGCTTTGGTATTTATCGATTTGGTATCCATTGACTAAACAATGGTATGAACAGTGTTGCCATGACTTTGAAAATGTGTCCCTTAGTTCCTTCAATGTTGATGACACTAACCCAACGGTCATTTCGGCGCGTGCTTACCAACAAGGCTTGGTGTGGCGAACATTAGGCTCGCATCCGATGGGTGCGCAGGAGCCGGGATTTGCCAGTTGGGCGGAGCCACCTGTCAATCTTCTTCGTAACGATGCGCAGCACGATTAGTAGGAACAAAGATCATGCATGAAAGCGAACATTTTGATGTGGTCATTGTAGGGGCCGGTATCAGCGGTGCTATTGTCGCTGAACAGTTAGGTGCTGCTGGCAAAAAAGTGTTGGTGTTAGAGGCGGGAACAGGAACACAAGATCGATACTTTAATGAGGGCGATAAGGCAGGATATCACGCCTATCTGGAACGATATTATCGCTCCTACGTGAAAATTCCCAATGCGCCGTATCCGAATAACCCCAATGCACCACAGCCTTTAGTGACCGATATCGAAAAGATCCCCGCGGGTCAAGTGATCGCGAACCATGGCTACTTTGTGCAAACCGGCCCCAACCCTTTCAGTAGTACCTATACACGCTCCGAAGGCGGCACGACTCTGCACTGGTTAGGCACTTGTTTACGTATGCTGCCTGAGGATTTCCACATCCGCGAAAAATTCGGGCGTGGCTTAGATTGGCCTATAAGTTACGAGGATCTACAGCCCTGGTACGAAAAAGCCGAACATGGCATTGGTGTTTCAGGTGATGCGGGTTTGCAAAGCTATGACGCTATCGATAATCACTCAGTGCATATCCCGTTTAGTAAAGATTACAACTACCCGATGGAGCAAATTCCCCAGAGTTATCTCGATGTGCATATGGCCAAACATCTACGTGACGTGGATGTATCGATCGAAAATCAACAATATCCAGTTCAGGTGATTGCGACGCCACAGGCACGTAATGGCATGCCGCGAGGAAACTACCGCCCGGTGGGGGCAGTGGGTTATCCAGGAATTGGACAACGCTGCGCTGGTAATTCCAGCTGCGTGCCAATTTGCCCTATTCAAGCAAAATACAATGCGTTAAAGACCCTGCATCAAGCTCAAGCGCTTGGCAATGTATCTGTGCGTTTGCAGTCAGTGGTGTACGACTTAGAGGTTAATCCCGACAATGGACGTATCAGCCGCGTGCTCTATAAACAATACGAGAGTACGGAATCGGCTCAAGTAGAGAAAAAAGCGGTATCTGCAGATATCGTTGTGCTGGCAGCCCATGCCGCCGAAAATGCCAAGATTTTATTGGCGGCTAACGTGGCAAATTCCAGCGACCAAGTGGGGCGTAATTTGATGGATCACCCTGTGCTATTAACCTGGGGTTTAATGCCTGAGGCCATAGGCGCGTTTCGTGGACCCGGTTCCACATCGGGTATTCCATCGTTGCGGGGTGGCGCTTTCCGTTCGCAGCAAGCGGCCTTTCGTATCGAGATCGGTAATTGGGGCTGGAGCTGGCCGAAAGATGCTCCGGTAAGCACGCTAGAGCAGTATGTCGACGCGAACAGTTTTTCAGGAAAAGCCTATAAGGAACATGTGGCTGAAATGTATCCACGAATGTTTAGATTAGGTTTTTTGGTTGAGCAACTCCCTAGTGCCAATAATCGGGTTTCGATTAGTGAGGATTATAAAGACCGAATTGGCAACTACCGCCCAGTGATTTCTTATCATATTGACGACTACACCAAAGCCGGGATGAAACAAGCCAAAGCGGTTTCCGATACGATTTTTAATCATCTCAATGTGAGTGATTACACGCAGTACAGCGAGAGTGCCCCGGGGTATGTGGAGTATGAAGGGCATGGCTATGAGTATCAGGGGGCAGGTCATCTCGTGGGGACGCATATTATGGGCGATGATCCTAAACATTCGGTGGTCAATCGGGAACAGCGTAGTTGGGATCACCCTAATTTATACCTTGTTGGCTGCGGTAATATGCCCACCATTTCAACCAGCAACCCAACATTAACGATGGCTGCACTGTGTTACTGGGCAGCCGATAATATTCTGCAAGACCTCGCAGCATAGGTTAGCTTCAAACCACTTTGGGTATGGATTTTAATTTCGGCAAGGAGTGAGCGTATGTGCCCTGTTGAGCCTATTGCATCAGAGGATTTACTTCACCGTTTACGCCAACAGTTACAGCGTGCTGTGGAATTGGAGTTTTCTACGCTGCCGCCATATTTGACGGCACTGTATTCCATCAAAGAAGGCAGTAACCAATACGCGACCTCAGTAATTCGCAGCATTGCTATTGAAGAAATGTTTCATATGACCAATGCGGCGAATGTATTGATTGCAATTGGTGGAAAGCCAAGCACCACCCATAAGGGTTTTGTACCTCGTTACCCGGTGAATTTGCCCGATGGTGAAGTGTGGTTTAAGGCGGAGTTACGCCCGTTTTCGCGCTCGGCGTTGGAGGTTTTTCGTGAAATCGAAATGCCAGCAGAGTTAGTGCCCGAAAAAGGGGATATCACAATTGGCGATTTCTACGGGCAGATCGAAAATACAATCAATAGCCTAGTTGAGTTGATGGGTGATGACTTATTTCAGATCGGTGATCCTGAGCATCAGGTCGATTCGAAGTACTTCTACGGCGCTGAAGGTGTGGTGGAGAAAGTGCGCGATAAAGACAGCGCAATGTTCGCATTAAACTCCATTATTGCCCAAGGAGAGGGGGCGCCGAATTCTGCTTGGAATCCGAGTATTCACTTTCCCGACAACGAGGCCACCGGAATAGAAAGTGGAGATGCCCAGTTGTTTCAGCAAGCCGAAGAACTAGCGCACTATTATCGATTTGATGAACTGTATCGTGGTCGTCATTATCAACATGGTGATACCCCCCAATCTGGGCCCACAGGCCCCAGTATCGATGTGGATTACCACAATGTTTATCCCATCATCGTGAATCCTTGTCCTAAACAATATCCCAAAGCGACGCCCTTGTATGGCTTTGACCACGATTTTAATGTGATCTTCAGCCAACTACTCGATACATTGCAACTCGCTTTTAATGGCGAACCCCAGCGCTTAGTAACAGCGGTTGATACCATGTTTTCCTTAAAATATAAAGCGCAGCAAATGATGCGAATTGCTATTCCAAACGATTCACAAGGACGCCATGCAGCGCCAACATGGCAATACTTAAAGCCTGAACATCGTTAACTTAGTGTGTTATACAAACCAGTGAAGAGTTAGATGTCGGTGCTTCTGATTTTTACATCGGTGAAATGGGTATAAAGCCAGTTAGAAGGAGGCTCGATATACAAACCTCCTTCATTTACAGAAATTCCCTTAATTACCAGTACATTAATTTAATTGCACTGCACACCTTCTAGTTGGGTTAAACGCTGTAATTGCATGCTTCCTGTGTTGTAGCCAGGTAATGTGGAGGAGAAATCGATGCGCCCTGAATTACAGCTATCGAAGGTAATCGTAGCACTGCCCCAGGCTTCACGCACAATTTGACTAGGGTCGAAGTTAGGAATAAAACGCCCACCAGTTGGTAAGGCAAAGTCCATTGTCACTTGGTTGCCAGAGTAACTTCCAGCGCCACCGAACCAAGCTTGGTTACCTTGGCTATCGAAGGTGAACCAAGCCGCCAACATTCGTTGCCCTGGCAAAATCTCAATGGTAATGCCATGGCCAGATTGCTGAGGATCAAACCAGGTGCCAGATAGGCCGGGGTTAATGTTAAAAGTAGGCGGCGGTGGAGGAGCGGTTGGGCGGACCTCATAAAGTGCTAAGTGGGATTGCCCGTCCGATAACGATACATTTAAGACCGCCTCACCGCGATCGTTGAATTGATTAGGATGGCTGAAACCAGTGACTTGTAATCCTTCAATGATCGTTTCGTTGTTCAAGATCTCTTGTAAGCCGATGTTACGATCGTAGTAAAATAAGCCTCGTCGACCTTGATTACCAATGCGATATTCTGCGGTAAATAACACTTGGCCTTGGGCGTTGATGTTTGGTGCCTCGTCTTCGGCTGCGGTGTTGACTGTGAAATTGGTGAAGATGCTGCCCGGAGCTACAGCAGGGGTTCCTAAACGGGCAATTTCGTTGATGCCGTTATTGTCAACGAAGTACAAGCCGAGTCGATCACTATTGCCTTGAGGTGTTGCGGTGAGTTCCGCCAGTACAACAGCTTGATTACTCTGACTGACATCGACTCGCTCGATTTCAAAAAAGCGACCGTCACCATTGGGTAGTAGTTGTCCTGCGCTTAGAAGATCGGTGCTGGAGTTATTGCTAGTGTATTGGGTGATAGCCTCCTCATCAAAATCAACTACCGTAAAAACATCGTTAATACCAGCATAAGCGGCACGATCGTTGTCGGCTCTGGTGATACGTTGTACACCATTGGCAGTGCGGCGATACCAAAAAGCATCGAATCGCTCAGCGCTATCACGTCCTGTAAAGAACACGTTATTGTCATTGCTGAAGAGATAGCCGTTTGGGCCGGTGTTGAAACTTCTGCTGCGAACCACCTCAGTAAGCACGTCGCCAGTACCTATGACAGGTAATTCGGGGGTTACGATTGAGTTTGCCATACCGCTGGCACTGATGCGGAATATGGGCTCGTTGTCTTCGTCGATCAGATTGGGGTGAATTAATAAAGAACCGTTTCGTTCCCAATGAATACCTCGACTTGTAGAGGCGTTTGCAGTGTTAACTGCTGCCAGATTTGGTGCAAAAGCGTTTGCTTCTCTAACGACTTCGGATAATTGTCCTGTTGAATTGATCCGATAAATCGCCTCGTTGCCATCGCTGAGTATGTCTTCCAGCACGGTAGCCGTGTTTACTAAGCCGTCATCTGCGACTGACCAAAATGTAATGTCTCGAATTCTACCATCGAGATTAGGTGTGGCTTGCTCTTCAGCGATGATTCTACGAAGACTACCCGGAACACCCCTATTTAGCGTGTAGAGTGCTTGTATTTGCCCATTATTATTGCTTCTTGCTATGAATGAAACAATTCCAGTGTCGTTAATAAAAAAAGTAGCGTTACTAAAGATACTCACAGTATCAGATGTGCCGGATATAGAGTCACCATTGCTAAGTAAAATCGAAAACTCGCCCACAGACTGTGCACTGCTAGATGAACTATAGGCAAGACTGCCGAGCAATAATGTGCTAACAAATAATTTAACGGTAAACTGCGTCTTAAAATTAAGATGGTTAGAAAAAAACATGTATGCTTCCTTTGCAAGGTTATCAAACAATATTTGATGAGAATCCAAATAGAGATATAAACATCAAAAAGAATTTTGTATTGTTATCTTTGATAAGCGAATTTAATCTACTAGTTAATTTTGCCTTCTTAATGAAGCAAAAGAAGAAAACTATATTGTCTGGCTCTGTTGTTCAACACGGTTTCATTTTTCTTCTATCTACATTCTATAATCGGTTCGCATTTTTTTCCGTAAGCACTAAATAAGTAGCTGTCTATGCGGTGAGTGGAGTTTCGAGGTTTTTATTACTTACGCTAATATCTTCTTATGGGGTCGGGATAAATATTTGGTGGCAGCAGCGATTATCGTATGGCCACTCTGTTTTCATGGCGTGTAATTTACTTAGCGGTCCTCCGCTGCCAAAACCCTTCCCCCATCCAGCGCTGTTCTAAGCCGTAAACATGTTGTCGATTGGCGCGGTATTGTTGGTATTGATGGTCGATATAGGTGCTGTACTGTTGGCTTTGTTTTTCTTGTGTTAACCATTGACCAATTTTTTCAGCACTCATCAGGCCATGGCTTAAGGCCTTGTAAACACCTTGAGCGGCGATGGGATCGAAGCTGAGAGCGGCGTCGCCGATGGCCATCCAATGTTGGCCTTCGACTTGGCTTAATTGGCCGGAGCGTATGGGGAAGATGTGGTAGCTGGCATTTTTGAGTTGGAGTTTTTCTAAACGGCTACCGATAAATCTCGTATTGCTCAGCGCTTGTTCTAAGCCTTGATAATCGTTGGCACGTAGTGGCTCGAGTTGTGGTTTTTCGGTGACGATCATACTCACTGCGCGTTGATCGGGCAGTAGTGTGTGATAACACCAGGCTTGGGGCAGGGCTTCGAGATGGATTTGTTGGCTGTGCTTGCCATGTTCTACTTCGGCGAAACGAACGGTGGCGAAGAGTTGATCGTCGATGTGTTTTTCAACGCCTAAGGCTTTGGCGAAGATGGCCTGAAACCCCGAGGCATCAATCACGAAACCCGCACCGACGGTAAACGTGGTTTTATCTCGAGTATTGCTAAAGTGTAAGCGGAAGTTATTTGAGCTGTTACGATCGTTGTTGTGATGGCCACTTTCGACGTGTTCGAAGCGTGTGGTCCACAATAGATCAACGCCCAGCGCTTGGGCTCTGTTAGCCAAGGTGGCATCGAAGCGTTGGCGATCTAAACGCCAGGACGGCCCCATGGGGTTTACGATGAAGTCGTTATAGCCCACGTCATCGCGCCCCCAAACCGAAGCGTAGCCAGGGCAGGTTTGATGGGCATCGCGATAAAAAGCTTTAGCCACACCTAAGCGTTTTAAGAGCAAAACGGTTTCGGGTGGGCAGTTTTCGCCAACGCGGTTGATGCCTTGGGCTTGGCGTTCCACCAGCAGTACCGAGAGCTGGTACTGTTGACGAATAGCGATGGCCGCTGCGAGTCCCGCAGGGCCACCACCAAGCACCACAACATCGTAATCCGGGCGTACATCGTCATGTTGCCTAACAGCAGAATGCTGGTGCTTCATATTGGTTTACCCTTTATGACGAGGGCAGCCGCGTTTCTTTTTCGACGGATTAGCATTGAAGGGCCAATCGGGTACCGGATCGGTGGCATCGCCCGGTGCGGTGAGTTGGCTTTGAACTTCAAGGTACAACTCAGGCGAGTATTGTTCGTCGCCGTTCACCACATTACTGCCTTGAACAATAATGCCGATCTTGTCCCAATGCTTCACTGAATCCAGAGGATCTTGGAAGGTGGCCGCCGAGGCTGGATTTACCGCATAGGTTCCAGGACCACGAATCGACCATTTCTGCTTAGGCAACACATTGTTGACTACTTCTTCGGCTACGTAGACCGCATCGGGGCGTTGTGAAGGCCACGACCAATACAGCGTAGTTTCGGCACCGTTACTTTCGTTTTTACCATCGGTATTGATGGCAGTGGCGTGGATGGAACAGGAGTTGTAATCGGTTTGCCACGGGATCGCCATGAACTTAGACACATCGCCCGGTTGCAAGCCATCGGTCATATTGTGCAGGGGAATCCAACCACTGCTGAGGTAGGGTGTTTCGGGATTTAAGTTTTCATACGTTAATGGATAATGCTTAATACGGAACGGACCGGCACCGCTTTGTTTCCAATCTTGGATATAAATATCTTTATCCATGATGGTGTAACTGACTTCGATACCCGGCACATAACGACCGCCCAAACAGTTGGATAAAGACGCCATATCCAAGAACTCACCTGGCCCCAGTTTTTGCGCGTCGCCTTTCTCGAAATTGCCCTTACTCCACTGTTCTAAGAAGAAGTATTGGGTTTTGGTCACCGTTAAGAACGAAGTGCCCGCCGCACCCAGGGATAAAGGCATTAACGGTGTGCCGATGTTGGTTTCGTCTTTATTGGGATTACGAATAAAGTTCAACGCGGCCATGACGGTGCGGTTGGGGTCGTCGTCTTCAGAAATATCGGCAACCACCGAGTGCGAACGTAAAGCTAAGGGTGGAAGATTAGCGGTCCAGCGTTGTAAATTTGCAGCGATAAATATAGGCTGAATATCTTGCGCAAAGGCCGGCTGATAGTCGGGATTATAGGCTTCGGCCACTTCGCCAAAGCACTTGCTGAACAAATGCGGCTGTAGATCTAAATCGCGCACGAACATATCGTACACATCATCCCATACCGAGACCACATTACGAATCTGCGGCGCATAGGCCGGATCGCCACACACCACCCAGGCCCCGAACACTTCTTCACTGGAGCCATCTTCAAATACCAACAAAGCACTGACCGGGCCATCGGCGGCGGAATCGAACCAACCCACATTATTTAAATCGCCCGTCATTTGAATGGGCACACCGTATTCGTCGTATTGACCTACCGCATTACCCGAGCTGGCCAGTACCAACAAACGACCTTGCTCGTCGGTGTGCATAGAGCCCAGAGTATCTAGCGGGCCACTGGGTTGAAATAGTTCGTC
The DNA here is from genome assembly GCA_022360675.1 of Lysobacterales bacterium. Classification (GTDB taxonomy): domain Bacteria; phylum Pseudomonadota; class Gammaproteobacteria; order Xanthomonadales; family Wenzhouxiangellaceae; genus JAKSCJ01. The sequence continues at coordinate 2,983 of JAKSCJ010000257.1, read as the reverse complement.
GTTGGTGTCTTCAGGGAAGCGAATGGGGTAATCGAGTAAGGTTTCGATTTCGCCTTTGGGGTTGATGTAGGTGGCGGTGGAGCAGCGGTCAAAACTGGCGGCCGAACCATTGGCGGCGCTGATAGCGCGCGGGCCCGCATCGATCATCAAGCGATTGAGGCGATAGTCTGAATCGACCTCGCCGTGAACCTCGGGGTTGCGCAGCTGAGGGACTTTGCCATCGGCATAGGCTTCGATGCCTTTGTTGTTCACCACATTGTAGGCGGCGGCTTTTTTATTGGCTAAATGGCACGACCAAATAATATCGCGCACCACCCGTTTGTCGGGTAGTTTGGTGCCGCGTGTGATCTCGATACCTTGCTCGCCAGGGTAACTGGCTTCGCCATCGATATCGTAGGCATAAATACGAAAGCGCGCGGCTTGTTTTTTAAGATTACCATCGTCGTCACGCAGTTCGTTACTGGTGATGGGTTCAGATTCCTGGCCTTTCTTAATCGGCAAGCCACCAGTCACATCGGTGCCCGCTTGGGGCAAGCCTGCGCTGGACTACGGTGCAATCACGTAGTCGTCGCTGGTGCCAAAGCGTGCAAAATTAACCGTGGGGTGCACCCGAAAAACAGTTTTCTTAGTCATGATTTCCACATCCTTTCGTTAAATGATCAACTGAATTTTGGTGTTACACCATGTTCCCAGCAGTTACGGACCGCAGCGCCCACACTGGCCATTACCGGGAAGAACTGTTGCGGGTTTTCTCCGGAGAACAAGCCTTCTAAGCCTTTGCATAACTCGGCAAACTGTTCGATTAAAATCAGCTCTAATGCGGCGTTTTTCGCGCAGTATTCACCACGTGGTTTACCTTGATAAATCCAACACGGCTCTCGGCTGCTTTGGGCTAAATCGTTTTTGATTTCATTGAATTTAGCGAAGTGATCGTTCTCGGGCTCGGTATCGTCGGCTGTGTTTTGGAAGGTGGGTGGGATCACCGGCTCGGCTTTGCATTCTCCTTCGCCCTGTTCGGTGATGAGGTCGATTAATAACTCCACCTGTTGAAAACCCACATCGCCCGATTCGGTAATCGTCATATTGGGCATGTTGTTATAAAAGGCTTTGAAGTAGTCTACTTGTCGCACGCCACCTTTAATGTCGTTACGACAGTGGTAGGCCAAGCGACGCAACGCGCGGTAGAAGGCACCGATACTGCCGTATTCACCACGAGTGGCGAACAGTAAGGCTTTTTTCCAGTGGGTGATATCGGTTTCGTAATCGGGTATTTCCACCAAGCACATGCCATTAACACGTAACTCGTCTAAAGGGCCAATCTCGGCCGAGTAGGGCGTGTACGGTTTAATGACATCAGGATTGTCGAGATTAAAATCCAAATGCGGAATCGTGGTGCCTTCATAAACAGGCGGTGTGAACTTGGGCGATAAGCCATAAGCATTGGCCATATTCGCCGCGCATTGTAAGTGCAGCATCTCTTGGTTGATGACCGTGCGAATACGTTGATACTCGGGCAAGCTACGATCTTTAATGGAGTACATGGCCGACATGTAAAACGGGATCGTCCAAAACTCCAAATCCACCGCATCTTGTAAATGCTGGTGTAATAACTGCAAACTGGGCTCACAACTCTTAGCCATTCATATTCCCTCTTCCCTTAACGTGTGGGCTATTACTGAGCATCCAGCCAGTGGCCACCGCAAGTGTTTCTTCTTTCCTAAGAAATCACGATGCGGTGAGGTATCCAAGGTCTGAACTTCACTTCAGCAACAGGACATATTTAGACCATACGCCAATTGCAGCGGAGAATAACTTGGGAAATAGTGCCGTTTTTGGCATGCTGTCAGGCGAATTAGACTCGATGTGTAAAGAGTGTTTTACACATGGCCGCACTACATGGCATAGGGAAAGTCGGGAATACGCTTCCAGGCAATCGAATTAGGCCGGGAGGTTGCTGTCGTCGGAGAATAAGCAGGCTCGAACCAAGCACGGCCAGTCAAACCGGCCGTACTTGTTGGAAAGGATTACTACTACTGATCACACCCCGCACCGGTGATATAGCAGGAAGGATTGCCTGTTTGCAGAACACACATAGGATGGAACATTTTTGGATTTGCCCCATTAGGTACTGTAAAAATATCGATAATCAGTGCCGGAGTTTTTCCAGTATTTGTGGCAGCCATTTTATTTTCATGACCTGCTTGTGGCGGCGGCATGGGGTAGCACTGAACTGACCCGGTTTGCAGGTTCCCGCGAAAAGTTTGATCGCTGTGCCCTTCCAAAGTTAATGTCATTTCTCCCTGTATGACACATGTGCTTCCCCCGTATGGATGGGTATGAACGGGGGATCTTGTTCCTGGAAGTCTCACTCCGGTTTCTATTCGTACAAACTCTCCATTAAAATTATTAAATTTCATTATTTCGATATCGGACTCGGCTAGGCATTCTGTAGGTGCTTTCGGAATTCTGCCGTTAATTTCATTATTATTTGCTTTTGCAGTTGGTGCTATCTGCAAACCTAAGGCAGTAAGAATAATCGGTATGGCGATTGTTTTATTGATTAAATGACGTACTGTGAGGTGATAGTTAGGTAGGCAAGTCTTCATGGTATAGCTATCCTTAGTTTTGTATGAAATGCGATTTAAAATTAGCAAAAATATGTAAATGAAAAAGTGACGGCTTGTGAATTATTAATATATCTTGTTGCAAAATGCATAAGTGATTGCTTGGTGTTCGTGTTGTAACAGAAACTTTGTCAATTCTAATTGATGGTTGCTTTTCTCGAGCTTTACGCTCTAATTTTATATTCGAGTTCTGTGTATTAACTTATCAGTAAAGGAGTATGGTGAGTTAGGCACAATACTGAGCCCACCATGCTGAGTTCTATATTTTGATCCGTTAGAGCTGGCTTTAAAGCTCGTCGCTGTAGCCCACATTGCCCTTTAGGCCCGTGGCCCAGGCGAGATCGCGCGCAAAGGTAATG
>JAKSCJ010000252.1 GCA_022360675.1 Lysobacterales bacterium | reverse complement strand
CTTTATGCTTCGTGTTGAACAAAGTAATGCGCATAAACCTCTTCACGCCATTGATGGGCACTGCCAATACCCAGCTCAGCGGCATGTTGTTCCAGGTCTTGATTAATTAAATCGAAATGCTGTTGATACCAGCGCGCCACGTCATCAAAGCTACCGATATCGTTCTCGTTCATGGCACCCATGCTTTGTTCGTTGATGAACTGCCATTTCTGCGCCACTTCATCGGCGGCTTCACCATAACGATTACTCAGTTTTAAGGCGGCGCTTAAGTATTTATCCACTTGAATCAAATGGCGCATACCTAAGTCGGTCAACATGGATTCTTGGCGCGCTAAGGCCAAGCAATCGTTTTTACTGCAACGATTCGCTTGTAACCATTGCGCCAATTGGGTGGGCGAACTTAATCCGCGTTGGGTTCTAAAGCGGCGTAATGCTTCGCGATCATCTTTGGCCTTAATGCCTAAGCGACGCATCTCTTGCTCGGCAAGAAACAGGAGTAAGGCTTGTTCCTTGAGTTGACGACGTTGTGGGTCAAACAAACGCACATGATTACGCAAGCGTTCAAACTGCGCCTGTTGGGCACCGTCTTTTTCATGACTTGCGCCATTGGCATTGCAATAGGTTTGCACCATCTCCCAAAAGCTGGTGTGTTCAAACTGAAACTCGGGAACAATGTGCGCTTGTAGGCGTGCAGCGGCATCGGGGCGATTTAAGTTGGCGATTTCCTCGATTACCGCCAAGGCATCATCGCGCTTTTGATCGGGTTGTTGCTCGGCTAAAAAGTCTTTCAGCGCTTGAATTTTTTCATCGGCCAAACCTTGTTGTTCGGCATCGTTTAACAAGCTTTGCCAGTTCCGCTCAGGATAAAAACGCGCCTTACTGGCGGCCACTAAAGCCGCGCTTTCTGCTTCACTCAGACAACCGGCTTTTACGGCAGCGACCATGCCATAGCGAATGTTAATCATGGCCACCGAAACACAACGGTAGTTGTCTTCGGCGGTGGCATGGGAAACCGCAACTTCATCATCGTCATTAATGCTGCCGTCGGCGTAGTCTTGATAAATCTTACCGATGCCACGCATGCCAAAAGGATGTAACTCGGCCGCGCGTAAAGCACCCATGCTAGAGCCACCGTACACCGGAATCCCTTGATCGATGGCGTACAGCACTTCTTTATGCCACACGGCCGGAACGCTTTCGAAGAAGCCATCGATAATGGCAATGGAACGTGGTTTTTCGCTGGCCGCCTGATACACATCACCCATCTTGGCCGGCGGGCGATAATCGGCTGAATACAGCGCTTGAGCTTGCTTTAATGGCACACTGGGGCCGAGAAAAATAATATCTCTCATGCGGCCATCTCCTGTACTAAACGACGGGCACGCGCGCCAGGTCGATACAAGGCGGTGTAGTAAGGTTCCAAGGCCGGAATCACAATCTTCACCACAGGAATGCCCAAGGCTTCTTTACTTAAGTCCACCGCCACCACGCGGTCTACACCCACACCTTTGAGTTGATTCAGCAAAGTATTGAGATCATCTTGCACACTATTGCCGATGTTCAATTGAGGTGTTTGAAAAGCCAGACTCGGTGCCGGTTCGCGAATCCCTTGAATTAAACGGGCGTGATCGTCGCGATTACCGGCACGGGTGTAGTCGGCTTGAAACATATCGTCGCGACTGCCCGAAATCGCCGTTAATCGACTTTGAATCGCCTCGTTAACGGCCCGCGATAAGGCGATAACCGGGTCAAGATGGCAACCGTGTCCACCATAGGCAGGAATAGGCCGCCATTGGGGCGATTCAGGATCTTCAAACATGAGGCAGGTATACACCGGCACGCCTACATCGGTGGTGGCATCCCAAACCCCCAGCACTAAGCCACGAGACTCCAACATGGCCATCATTTCTTGTAAGCGCTGATCGTTGACCGTGCTTAAGTCCACTTGACGTGCCTGACGCATGGGCAAGGAATAATGCTCCCACAACGCCATGGCGTCGCGTTCAATCACTTCAGCCACCGCATGCACAGCCGCTTCGGCCAAGTGGTTACCTGACGACAAACCATTACTGCTTTCAAGAAAGATGGGCTGCGAACCCGGTTGCCGTACCAGATTCATCGAGATTAATTCATAAGGCACATAACAGGCCTGGCGTGACATTAAATCCAGGCCTTCTAACCATTGAATAGCACAACGTGGATCAAAACTGGCATCGGCTCGAATGGGCGCTTGCTGGATATCGATAACGTTGTGTTGTGTGGCTAAATCGGCATAGGTGGCGTAGCGCACCGCTTGATCGATATGCTCGGCATGCCACAGTTCGGTGGATTCCATTAAGGCTGAAACCATCGCGGCTTCAAAGGTATCGCCCTTACCTTGGGAGGTGGCTAATGACCGTGAATTCGGTCGAACCGCTACACACACCGGATGACCAATACGATCTAAACCGGTGACATTGGCTAGGCGGGTAATACCCATACGCGGCATCAGCGGTGTATTGGCCGCTAAGGTTTCTTCGGGCGTACGCGTGCGGTGGGTGCCCTGGTAATACCGCTTGGGCGTTACCGCATCAAAACTGGCAAAGCCTTTGTCTTTAAGTGCCCTATTCATCATGCTGCCCCCTTTGCAACTGATGCTGATACTTATGTCCTATTCACCCTAAAGCGGTTTGATTCCCGGCAGACTTCATGCCAACACGCACAATGGCCGTTGCATCGCTAAAACTCATGGCAAACGACATACACTTTTTGCATGTCTTTGCTTACGTTGTTATCGGCGTTCAGCCGAGGCTTGCGACACAGGAATGTTCAACACATGCCAAGCCGGATATAAACTTCCCGCCATGCCAATACCCACCGCAAGTAAAGCGGCTTGCACTAAGATCCACGGTGATACATCAAAGGCAAAAGCCACTTGAGTGTAGTTATTGGAAAACAACACGGTGGAGGTTTGTAAACCATCAAATATCCACCAAGCGCCAACAGCACCGATGAATCCCCCTAAGATGGTTAACAATAGCGATTCAGTAATCACCGCATAAAAAATGGATTCACTACGAAACCCCAAAGCCTTCAAAGTGCCAATTTCACGAATGCGCGCACTCACCGAAGCATAGCTGGTTCCCAAAGCAGCAAAGCCTGCACCCATGGCCATCAACAAGGTGATGCTATAGCCCAAGGTATTAACAAAGCCGGTCAGTTCGCCCGATTGTTTCTCGAGATAGTCTTTTTGATCGATAGCGTAAACATGTAAGCGCGGGTCGTTATCGAGTGCATTGGCAAAGCTTTGCACCGAAACCCCATCGTTTAATTTCACCAATAAGGTTTGCACTACATCGGCTCTTTGTGTGGTGGAGGCCAAGGCACCGCTGTCGGCCCATAATTCGGATTCAGTTAAACCGCTATCGGATTCAAAATGCCCGACCACCGTCCAAATGGAATTGGTAATCTTCACTTGCTCGCCCAAGCCAAGATTATCGAAACGCTGGGCGGCTAAGCGACCCACTGCCAATTCACGACGACCACTTTCGGGTTGACGTCCAGCCACCATTCGAATGCCGTTTAAGACATAAGAGGCCGCTTCCACACCACGCATGGGCGCGTTGACTTCTAATGTTTGGTTTTGGCTGCTGAGTTTCACTGTGGTGTAGCGCTCGGCGGCCAGTAAAGGCTTGCCATCGGCGTCGCTGGCAATGGCATCATTGCGCCGCACTAAAGCCACTTCATCTAATGGAATGCTGCTGGAAATTTCAGCGCTGGCACCTTCCATCAATACCCGCACACCGGCATCGGCACCCGTGGTTTTCACCACTTTTTGATAGCCTTCTGAAATCGATAACAAAGACACCAACATCGCCACCACGCCAATGGCACCCACCACGGTGGTCACCGCGCGTAAACGGCGTTGCTTCAAACCGGCAAGGCTAATGGCCAACAACAGTTGAATCTGCGCAATTAACTTTGCCATTACGCCGCTCTCCCTAAGTCGTTACCGGTATTCACACGCCAAGCTTGTAAAGCCGGTGCCAATGAGGTCACCACACCGGTTAGCACAACGGCGGCTGCCACCCACCAGAGGTCTGGCCATTCAAAACGAATCGACTCTAAAACCACACTCCAGTCGGCAATCATGGGAATCACCACATAGGTCACCGCAACGCCAAGTGCTGCACCAAACGCGATCACCACAATGCCCTCGGCGATCACCGACCAAAAAATACGTCCATCGGAAGCGCCCAAAGCCTTTAAGGTGGCAAATTCATTCACTCGCTCATTGACCGAGTGCATCATAGTGTTGGCGGTAACCAGGGCTAGGGTAAAGAACACCGCAATCATGGCCATGCGTACAATCAAGCCGAAATCACCCACTTGACGCATCAGCTCTTGGGCAAACATTTCTTCGGTGGCAGTGCGGGTTTCGTAGTGGGAATTGGAGAACAAACTATCGATCTCGCCCGCCACACGCTCGGCCTCGCGAGGATCTTTAATGCGCACGCTATACCAACCCACAGTTTGTTTGCCGTGGATGCGCTCGTGATCCAAATAGGAGTAATGCAATAACATGGAGTTGGTGTTGCTACCTTCGGCCTCGGTGTCGTAAATAGCCGCGATACGGAAGGTCCAATTACTGCCACCATCGTCTCGTTGATACAAGAAGGAATACAGCGGGACTAAATCACCCACGTTCCACTCGTATTTTTCTGCCATGTCTCGACCCACAGCAACGGTGGCCGGATCATTAAACCAGCGCTCTTTTTCTGCATCGCTGGTGAAGGTGATTTCGGGAATTAATTCCAAGAAGCTACGAGGCTCGGTGGCAATGGCCATTAAGCCTTGGGTGGGTTCTTGATAAAACGCACCAAAAAAGACATTGCGGCTCACCGCGCTTACGCCATCTACATCTTGAATACGTTGTTCGTAGGCCAGCGGTAGTGGTTGCATGATGGCGATTTCATTAGCCACCACCAGGCGCTTGGCTTTATCCAAACTCACGCCTGCGTTAAACACACGATCTAAAGACAACAACAGCAAGAAAAAGAAAAACGCGACGACCACGGTTAATACCGTGATTGCGCTGAGGATTTTCCAGCGCGTGATGTTGGCGAAGATCAGGCGCAGATCAAGCATGGGCCGATACCCCGGGCGCTTCGTGATCGACCACTTGGGTTGAATTCAGCTCACCTTTTTCCAGCATGATCAAGCGATTGGTGTATTCAGAAACTTTAGGATCGTGGGTCACCACCACAATGGTTTTGCCGTATTCACGGTTCATCATTTGCAGTAGCTGCATGACTTCTAAACCGGTTTCACGGTCTAAATCGCCGGTGGGTTCATCACAGAGTAATAAAGAGGGGCCGCCTACAATCGCACGCGCGATAGCCACCCGTTGTTGTTCACCACCCGACATTTCGCTTGGGTAGTGATTAACACGATCTTCGAGACCTACCAGCTGTAATGCGGCTTCTGCGCGGCGGCGGCGTTCGCTCTTTTTAATGCCTGCCAAAGACAGTGGCAACTCTACATTGCGCCAGGCGTTTAGTACCGGCAACAGATTGTAGAACTGGAAGATAAAGCCCACTTGAGTCGCACGCCATTGGGCCAACTGCGAGCGGCTTAGGCGATCGATCTCAACACCACACACTTCCACCCGACCATCCGAAGGGCGATCTAGGCCCCCCATAAGATTTAACAAGGTGGTTTTACCCGAACCCGAAGGGCCCATAATGGAAACAAACTCGCCTTGTTGAATGCCTAAATCTAATTCATCAAAAATATGAACATTGCGGCCGTGCTTTTGATGAACTTTACTCACTTTTTGCAAGTT
>JAKSCJ010000282.1 GCA_022360675.1 Lysobacterales bacterium | reverse complement strand
GTACGCTTTTCGCTGTTTTTTGCCCCTTTCTGGTGAATTTTGGCAAGAACACGCGCACAAACGAGCCGTTAGCTGAGCATTCGGCACAAATGCTCAGCCACGCCGTGTTTATCAAGAACGGTTCAGATCATGGCTATGCAGACTGGCGGCTTACAGTAAACTGGTAGCGGCGAGTTCAATACGTACGTGGTTCATAATATTGGTTATCTTAGGGCCGCAGGAACTTCGGAAATCAGCATGATCAAAATGAAGCATCAGAAACTTGAGACCAGAATAAACGAAGTGATTGCTCGAATATGGTAATTATCGAATTTCGCATAATGTATATTATGTTAAATAACATATCGAATAACGCATTGGCCAAGACCACACCAAGCCAGATCTCCAGATCCATTCCATAGTCTCTAAGTACCGCTTGTAAGGATTCAACAAGCCAACAGATCCTATTATTCATCAATAACGCGTTTTGGAAGATCGATGAAAAAACAAGTACGGATTGATATCGTCTCCGATGTGGTCTGCCCCTGGTGCATTGTGGGTTTCAAGCAACTCGAACATGCATTGGCGCAACTAGACTCTGAGTTGGAAGCCGAAATCCACTGGCACCCCTTTCAAATTAATCCAGATATTCCCGCTGGCGGCAAAAACCTGCGTGAGCACTTAGCTGCAAAATACGGTACTGAAAAAGCCGACAGCGTTCATGCCCGCGACCGCCTCACCCACATTGGCCAAGAGCTGGGTTTTCAATTCGACTACTTCGATGAAATGAAAACCTTCAACACGTTCAAGGCACACCAACTACTCCACTACGCCCGCCTCCAAGGTAAAGAAAATGAACTGAAAATGCGCTTGTTCTCGGCTTTCTTTGGCGAACGGAAAACGATCGATGACAATGAGGTGTTGATTGCTGAAGCAGCGGCCGTAGGTTTGGACGCCGAAACTGCCCGTGCGCTACTGCAAGATCAACGCTACGCCGCTGAAGTTCGCACCGAGCAACAATTTTGGCAACAACGTGGCGTTCGCGGTGTTCCCACCGTGGTATTCAACGAAAAATATGGTGTTTCTGGTGCCCAGGGTATTCAGGCTTTTCGTGAAATGCTACTTCAGTATGCTCACTGACTTAGCCGAACCAATTGCCCGCTTAACTCGTGGAATTCTAGAAATTGCGTGACCAACTTCAATAGCAGCTCGGGTTGCTCTCGGTGCGGCACATGGGCGCAGTTCTCTAGAATGTACATCTCACTGAAGCCTTGCACTGCACTGGCTATGGCCTCGGGAAAAGCTTGCGAGCCGTATTCGTCGTTCTCGCCGTGAATAACCAACACGGGGCACTCAACATCGGCAATACTCGGGGTTAATTGCCAATCGCGGAAGGTGTCCGATAACCAGGTTTTGCTCCAGGCATCCAGAACCCAGCGGGCCTTGGTGCCATGCCATTTTTCTAAGCGCTTAAACTGGTCTTCTTGTTGAAACAGGCGAACTGCGTCTTGAATGCCCTGGACCGTGCGTTGCTCGACGCCGTTTTGTGCGGCCAAACTCACTACCGCCCTACACTGTTGAGGAAATTGAGCCGCCGTGGTCAAGGCCATACCACCGCCCACACTGTGCCCGAAGAGTACAAATTCATTCAATTCGAGTTGGCTGTAGAGTGCCGGAAAATACCGCTCGGCCTCCTCATTAATAAAACGTGCCGAGGGCAAAGCGTCTCGCGCACTAGAGCGACCAAACCCCAAACGATCATAGGCAATAACACGGCAGCCTAAATGTTGCGCTAAGCGCTCAGGCCAATCGCGCCACAAATCCACCGAGCCTAGTGAGTCGTGCATCAGCACTATAGGCGGCATGGCGGCGTTGCCCCCAAACCACTGGCGTGCATAAAGTTGGCCGCCCGGCACGGTAATATGATGGCTTGTGGTTTTCATGACTTGGTCTGATATCCTTCTCAACAATGAGGCGGGATTGTAGCGGAAAAGCGAGCAAACCAATACATTTCAGTAAGTAAACTTATTGACCGTCTGGTAATAAAGTTTTATGATGCGCGCATACACGGAGTACTCAGCAGTTCAATGAGCGAT
>JAKSCJ010000397.1 GCA_022360675.1 Lysobacterales bacterium | reverse complement strand
GCCGTTTGATCACGATCGCCGAGAAGGTTCTATTAACCTGGGAGTTGCTAACAACACACCAGCAGCTTTTGGTACCTTTTGGCTGCTCCAAAAGGTACTCGCCGCCACACGACCGTGTGTCTTAAGAAAGGCAAACTTTCAGGTGGCGAAATAATAACGTTTGCCTGCCGGTTTTCAGTTAGCGCTTAGGTTTTATGAGAGTGTGATTGAGCAAATGGCTACTGAATTTGCCCCAAAACCCCAGCAACCTCCTTCTCATCCTCTACCCAAATCACACAAACGCCCAACTCACTCATGCAGGCTTCGGTGAGGGTGTGATGCCATTCCAATAAGAATTGGGTTTCGGTGTCGCCTTCTTTGGCTTTGCCTCGTGCTTTGCCGAAGGCGTCGGCGGTGAGGCGGGGGATGAAGGTGTAGTGTTGTGGGTTTTCGGTGTTACGAGCCGAGACTTCTAACAGTTTGCGTAGGTTAGCGTCGCTTAAATCTTGACCGATGATGAGGCAGTGTTTGTCGCGTAGGTTGTTCAACTGCACTAGGTTCGACCAATGATACGGGTCGCTGTAACGCTGAAGTTGGCTTTCGCTGCAAAACAGCAGGGCGGATTGGTCCAGGCCTTCGTAGCCGTCGCGCTGCTCAGGTAAAAAGCCATTAATGTGGTATACCGGCAGTTCATCGGGATCGTAGGCTTGTTGCCCGTGATACAAGCTGGCGTGAGCGATGTGGTGTTGGCTGAGTTGTTTTTCTAGCAGGTCGTCGTAGTTGTAGCTGATAACGGCATCAACCGGGGTGCCGGTACGTTTAGACAGACACAAAGTGGCGATGTTTTCGATGAGCGGCGAAGGCTTGAGTTGTGACTTTTTAACCGCTTTCGTGGGTTTTTCGCCGTCTTTCTCGGGCGCTTTTGTTGCCGTTTCAGGCTCGCCGTATATCGCTTTAGTTAAGGTCTCGAAATAGACTTTTTGATCTTGCTCTTGGTGATTTTGGCGCATGCCCTGGCGCAGGTAGTTGCTCACCATGCGGGTGCTGGGCTCGTTGACGGCTCCCAGTTTGCCGATGAGCAAGGCCCGGTTGTCGGCGGTGATAACTTTCTCTTTACCCTGTTGCTGTTGTAAGTAATGCACATGGAGGGTGTTTAACAGGGCTTCGCGATCGGGCACGGCGGCACTGGCGGCCACTTGCTGGCCTAGCACCAAGGTGAAATTACCTTGGGCGAAATCGCTTTTAAGCTGTTCGATACGTTGCGCACGGTCGGTTTTCCAGTCTTTTTCTGGTGGTTTTTTCGCCGCTTCTAAACGTAGCGGAAACAGCTTCTCGGTAATGACTTTGACTTCGGCTTTGTGTTTATTAGCGATTTTCTGTAAGTCGTCCGGGCCCCATAACAAGACTTTGCAAGGTAGCTGTTGCTTATCGATGCTGTCGTGGAATTTTTGTTTGAACGGGTCGGGGATTTTCTTCGACGACACCATTAAGACCTGATCGAGCTTTTGCTCTTTGTTCATCACCTGCACCATTTTTAAGATGCGATTGGTGGTGAGGCTTAACGGTAACTTGGTCAGATTAAAATGCGCTTTGATGAGCGTGGGGCCAGCAAACTGGTCAAAACCCTCAGGTGTGAAGGCATCGGCCGCCAGCGGGTGCTGGAATTCGGTTTGGAAGGGTTTTTTCTGCTGTTCAACATGGGTTTTCAACACGTTGGTAACTAGTGTTTCGAACAGATGATTGCTTCTGGGGCCGGTTTCACCCAGGTTTTGAATCGCTTGCGAAATCGTCATAGTGCGCGCCCGTGCTCGGTGGTAACAAACGCCCTGCACCATATCACAAATGCTGTTTATTTAAACAGTATTTTGACTGGCGATTCTAAGCTTAACGATTCGGCCACTGCCGATATTCATGTGGGCAGCTATGAAACCGTAGCAAACCCGGAATCGAGACTGGGTGCTTTGCTCTGGTTGGCTGATAAAGCGCTTGCTGCGTGCTTGTTATACAACTCGGCTTTTTATGGGAAACCCGTATAATCGAAACGATATGACAAGAATGACAACGACACGAAATAAAAGGATGAATGCCGCATGACCGAGCGCCGTAGAACCAAAATCATTGCCACTTTAGGGCCTGCCACCGACAAGCCCGGCATGCTGGTATCACTATTTGAGCGCGGCTTAGATGTGGTGCGCGTTAACTTATCTCATGGCACGGCCGAACATCATCGCCAGCGGGTGAAAGACGCCCGTGCCGCTGCAGCGGCCTGTGGTCGTGAGGTGGCAGTATTGGCCGATTTACGCGGCCCGAAGATTCGTATCGAAAGTTTCGACGACGGCCCGGTGAGCTTAGAGCAAGGTGATCCCTTTGTGCTGTACTCGCGCCCGGATGCACCGGTGGGCACCCACGAAGGCGTAGGTGTGACTTATCACCAGCTGGTGAACGACGTGAAAGCGGGCGACACCTTATTACTGGACGATGGCTTGATTGCCATGATGGTGGAAGATATTCGCGGCAGCGATATCCATTGCCGAGTTACCGTGGCGGGTGTGTTGCACAACCGCAAGGGTTTGAACCTGCAAGGCGGTGGTTTATCGGTGCCGGGTCTGGCTGAGCACGATATTCCCGATATTACCTTGGCCGCTGAAATGGATGTGGATTACCTGGCGGTTTCCTTTCCCAGTAGTGCCGACGATATGCACAACGCCCGGCGTTTACTGCGCGAAGCCGGTGGCCATGCGGCTTTGGTATCGAAGATCGAGCGCGCCGAAGCGATCGATCATCTGGAAGCCATCATTGATGCTTCCGATGCGGTGTTGGTCGCGCGGGGCGATTTAGGGGTTGAGATTGGCGATGCTCAGTTACCCGGTTTGCAAAAACGCATTATCGAAACCTCCACCCGTTTGAATCGTGTGGTGATTACCGCCACCCAAATGATGCAATCTATGGTGGATAGCCCCATTCCTACCCGCGCCGAAGTGCTCGACGTGGCCAATGCGGTGATCGACGGCTCGGACGCAGTCATGTTATCGGCAGAAACCGCCGTGGGTCGCCATCCGCACAAAGTGGTGGAGGCGATGAATCGCATCTGCTTAGGCGCTGAACGCCATTGCTTCGATCAAAATATCGAGAACCAGCTCAATGTGCGCTTCGAGCGTATCGACCAAGCCATTGCCATGGCCACCATGTATACCGCTAATCGGGTGGCGGTGGATGCCATTGTGGCGATGACGGAATCGGGCTCCACGGCACAGTGGTTGTCGCGGGTGCGTTCCCATGTGCCCATTTTTGCACTCACACCCAACACCAATAGCCGCCGCCGAATGGCTTTGTATCGCGATGTGTATCCGGTGGCCTTTGAGTGTCACGAGTCCAATGGCGATATCGCCGTGATGCAGGCCTTAAAACATTTATTGCAGCTGGAGTTCATTCAACCGGGCCAGCGTGTACTGATGACCATGGGCGATAAAATGCGGGTCGAAGGCGGTACCAATACCATGCGATTGGTACAAATTAGCGAAACTGGCGAATTTGAAACGCAAATGGCCTTATAAGGCCACTTTTGCAGCACACTATGCTGAAAAAGCGCCTTTTTGGCAGTGTAAAGCCGATACCATTCTATTTTCTTGTCACCGCCTGGACACAGGCGGTGAGCCTTCCTTATTGACAGCCACTGACGTTTGCCTTTCTCCCTTGTACAATACTGAGCTGATTTCTTGTCTTGATCTGTTTTAGATCTCACATCAAAGAGTTGTATTGGGGAGTTGTCGATGAACATCACCGAACTGGTGGAAACAGCTGAAGCCCTGGTTGCCGAAGGCAAAGGCATCCTTGCGATGGATGAAAGCACAGGCACCATTAAGAAACGTTTTGACAGTGTGGGTGTGGAGTGCACGGAAGAGAACCGTCGTGACTACCGCAGCATGCTGTTAACCACACCAGGCCTGGGTGAGCACATCAGTGGCGCCATTATGTATGACGAAACACTGCGCCAAAGCTCTCGCGATGGTATTCCCCTGGCCAAGATTGCCCAAGACGCGGGCATTATTCCTGGTATTAAAGTCGACACCGGCGCCAAGCCTTTGGCCGGTTGTGAAGGCGAAAAAGTCACCGAAGGCCTCGACGGCCTGCGTGAGCGCCTGCACGAGTACGTAGAACTGGGCGCGCGTTTTGCCAAATGGCGTGCCGTGATCACCATCGGTGAAGGTCTGCCCAGCAAAACCTGTATCGATGCCAACGCCCACGCTTTGGCCCGCTACGCGGCGCTGTGCCAAGAAGCGGGCATCGTGCCCATCGTAGAGCCCGAAGTCTTAATGGACGGTAGCCACGATATCGACGAATGCTACGAAGTGACCGAAGCTGCCCAGCGCGCTTTGTTCGAACAACTGTACGTTCACGGCGTCTTGTTGGAAGGCACTATTCTGAAGCCCAGCATGGTGATTTCTGGCAGCGAATGCGCCGAGCGCGCTGCGGTTGAAGATGTAGCTGAGGCCACGCTGCAATGTTTGCTTAATGCCGTTCCGGCATCATTGGCTGGTGTGGTGTTCTTGTCGGGTGGTCAAAGCGATGTGGAAGCGACCCATCACTTAAGCACCATGAACCGTTTGGTTGAACACACCCCATGGCCTTTGAGCTTCTCTTACGGCCGTGCGCTGCAACAAGCGGCATTGTCGGTGTGGGGCGCTGATCCGGCTAAAAACTGGGAAGAAGCTCAACGTATTCTGGCCCACCGTGCACGTATGAATGGCTTAGCTGCCATGGGTCAATACGAAACCCGTATGGAAGAGTAAGGCCATCGATGGACGAGAAATTGCGCGAACAGGCGCTGGAATACCACCGCCAACCCACACCCGGAAAAATCCGGGTTTCAGCCACTAAAGCTCTGACCACCCAGAAAGATCTGGCGCTGGCGTATTCGCCCGGTGTGGCGGCGGCTTCGGAGTTGATCCACAGCGACCCTGAAGAAGCGGCCAGCATGACGGCACGCGGTAATTTGGTGGCGGTGATCACCAATGGCACCGCAGTGCTGGGCTTAGGCGCTATTGGCCCATTGGCGGCGAAGCCGGTGATGGAAGGTAAAGGCGTCTTGTTCCGCAAATTTGCCGGGATTGATGTCTTCGATATTGAAGTCAACGAAACCGATCCCGATAAGCTCGTCGATGTCATCGCCGCCTTGGAGCCCACCTTCGGCGGCATTAATCTGGAAGATATCAAAGCGCCCGAGTGCTTCTATGTGGAAGAAAAACTCAAAGAGCGCCTGAATATTCCGGTGTTTCACGATGACCAACATGGCACCGCGATCATCACCGCAGCGGCGGTGATGAACGCTTTGCACATTGTGGGTAAAGATATTTCCGAGGTGCGCCTCACCGCCTCGGGTGCCGGTGCCGCCGGTATTGCCTGCCTCGATTTACTGGTGAATTTGGGCTTACAACGCGACAACATCATGGTGTGCGATCGCATTGGGGTGGTTTACGAAGGCCGTGGCGAAGACATGGACGAGCGTAAATCGCGCTACGCCCGCGCCACCGACAAGCGCACCTTAAAAGAAGCCATTGTCGATGCCGATGTGTTCTTAGGCGTGTCGGCTCCCGGTGTGCTCACCGGCGAGATGGTGAAAACCATGGCGGCTAAGCCAGTCATTTTGGCCCTGGCCAATCCGGTGCCTGAAATCATGCCCGATGTGGCCCGCGAAGCCGCACCCGATGCCATCATTGCCACCGGCCGTTCGGACTTCCCGAATCAGGTCAATAATGTGCTGTGTTTCCCCTATATTTTCAGGGGTGCGCTGGATGTGGGTGCCACCGTCATCAACGACGAAATGAAAATGGCCTGTGTGAAAGCGCTGGCCGAACTCACGCGCAAAGAAACCAGCGATGTGAGCATGGCGGCCTACGGCGACGAGCCATTGAGCTTTGGCCCCGATTACGTCATTCCGCAGCCTTTTGATCCGCGTATTTTGGTCGAGCTGGCCACCGCCGTGGCACAAGCTGCCATGGATAGCGATGTGGCTACGCGTCCCATTGAAGATATGGCGGCATACCGCGAAAAGCTGAATCAATTTGTGTTCCGCACAGGCTTATTAATGAAGCCGGTGTTCGATGCCGCCCGCCGCGACCCTAAACGCGTGATCTTCGCTGAAGGTGAAGAAGAAATCGTGCTGCGCGCGGTACAAAGTGTGATCGACGACGGTTTGGCCAAACCCATTTTGATCGGCCGCCCCTCGGTGGTGGATATGCGCATCGAGCGTTTGGGCTTACGCATTCAAGCCGGGCGCGATTTCGAGCTGATTAACCCCGAGTCCGATCCACGTTTTAAAACCTATTGGCAAACCTATCACCAGCTCTTGCAGCGTGAAGGGGTGTCGCCGGATATGGCCAAAACCGTGGTGCGTACTCGCTCGGTGGTGATTGCCGCGCTGGCGGTGCGACTGGGCGATGCCGATGCTATGATTGGCGGCGTTGTTGGCCGTTACCAACGCAAGCTGCGCTACGTGCTGGATGTGCTGGGTCGTAAGCCCGGTGCGGGCACTGTTGGTGCGCTCAGTGTCATGACGGGCGAGGGCGGAACCTATTTCATTTGTGATACCCACGTTAATGCCGACCCCAGTGCTGAAGAGCTGGCCGAGTTAACCGTGATGGCGGCAGAAAAAGTACGCCTGTTTGGTATCACGCCCAAGGTGGCTTTGTTATCCCACTCCACCTTTGGCAGCCATCGCAACGAAAGCGCGATGAAAATGAAGCGTGCGCGGGAACTCATCTTAGAAAAAGATCCCGAGCTGGAAGTGGAAGGCGAAATGACAGGCGATGCCGCTTTGTCGGAAGAAATTCGCCATCGCGTTTTCCCGAACTCACGCTTGAAAGGCAGCGCCAATTTATTCGTGATGCCGAATCTCGATTCAGCGCACATTGCCTACAGCATGACGCGTGTGATCAACAAAGGTGTGACGGTAGGCCCCATTTTGATGGGGGCTGGCATGCCCGCGCATTTGCTGACCTCGTCGGCCACCGTGCGGCGCTTGATCAACATGACCGCCTTGGCCGTGGTAGATGCGCAAATCTATCAGCACGAACAAAACAGTGAGCACAGTGTTGATGCGGCGGACGCCGCCGACTAAGACACTGCCGACCAATTGGCCGTACATTCAAACGGTGACAACGCGCGGCGTTGTCATCATTAGGCGCTGTCAGGAAGACGGAAATGCCACGTGAATCTCAATTCAGTCAATTGCATCAGTTAGGCCAGATGCCGAGCTTAGGTTGATGCAAGGGGCTGACAACGGAGTGGGTTCACGGTTAAACCGACCAAACGATGGGATGCCCGGGTGATGGCCGCGCATGGCGATCACCTGATCGTAGTAATGAGCGATTACCGAACGGGTTTCCAGTGGTCTAGAACGAATTCAAGATGGGATATTCCATGAAGCGGGCGCGCGCCCGACACAATGCCAGCGAGGCTTTCGTGTCGCTGGCTTGGCAGCGCCCCAGCAACGGAGCAATACATGAGTCATAACGAGCTGCATGGGCAGGATATCGATCCGCGTGAAACCGCCGAATGGTTGGAATCGTTGCAAGCGGTTATCGATAGCGACGGGGCCGAGCGTGCGCATTACATTATTAATCAGCTGGTGTCGCAAGCACGCCATGCTGGCGCTGATCTCACCTACGGATTAACCACGCCCTACACCAATAGCATTGCGGTGGATAACGAGGCCAAAAACCCCGGTAATGGTGAGTTAGAGCGGCGTATTCGTTCCATCATCCGCTGGAATGCCATGGCCATGGTGGTACGTGCCAGTCGCCGTGGTGGCGAGTTAGGCGGCCATATCGCCAGCTTTGCTTCGGCAGCCACCTTATATGATGTGGGCTTTAACCACTTTTTCCGTGGTGCCAAGTCCGACGGCGGCGGCGACTTAATGTATATCCAAGGCCATTCCTCGCCCGGTATTTATGCCCGCGCTTTCTTGGAAGGCCGCATTACCTCCGATCAGCTGGATCAATTCCGCCAAGAGGCCGATGGCGAAGGTTTGTCTTCGTATCCGCATCCTTGGTTGATGCCCGATTTCTGGCAGCTGCCCCACGGTATCGATGGGCCTTGGACCCATCATGGCCATTTATCAGGCCCGTTTCCTGAAGTATTTGCACAATCGCGGTATCGCCGATACCAGCAAGCGTAAAGTGTGGTGCTTCATGGGCGATGGCGAAACCGACGAGCCCGAATCTTTAGGTGCCATTGCGCTGGCTGGCCGTGAAAAGCTGGATAACCTGATCTTCGTTATTAACTGCAACTTGCAGCGCCTAGATGGCCCGGTACGTGGTAACGGCAAGATCATCCAAGAGCTGGAAGGCGTATTCCGCGGTGCCGGTTGGAATGTGCTGAAAGTGATCTGGGGCTCGTATTGGGATCCATTGCTGGAGCGCGACGACCAAGGCCTGCTGCGCAAGCGCATGCAAGAAGCGGTCGATGGCGACTACCAAAAATACAAAGCCCGCGATGGTGGCTATGTGCGTGAGCATTTCTTCGGCGCTTACCCCGAACTGAAGGAAATGGTCAAAGACATGAGCGACGCCGATATCTGGCGTTTGAATCGTGGTGGCCACGATCCGCAGAAAGTCTACGCCGCGTATCACGAAGCCACCCATAGCGATGGCAAACCCACCGTGGTGCTGGCCAAAACCATTAAAGGTTATGGTCTGGGCCAAAACGGTGAAGGTCAAAATATTTCGCATCAGCAGAAAAAGCTGGACGACGATGGCGTGCGTTACTTCCGCGATCGCTTCGATGTACCCATTTCCGACGAGCAAATCGCCGAGGTGCCGTTTTATCATCCGGGCGAAGACAGCGAAGAAGTGCGCTACTTGCAAGAACGTCGCGCGGCCATGGGTGGTTACCTACCGCTGCGTGACGCCACGGCCGATCCGCTGCCCGCACCCGATTTACAAGTTTTCGACGCGCTGCTGAAAGGCAGTGGCGAGCGTGAATTCTCCACCACCATGGCCTTTGTCCGTGCCTTGGCAGTGTTGCTACGCGATAAAGCTTTAAAAGAACGCATCGTTCCGATCGTCGCCGACGAAGCCCGCACCTTTGGTATGGAGGGTTTGTTCCGTCAGTTGGGTATTTATTCTCATGTAGGTCAGTTGTACGAGCCGGAAGATTCCGACCAACTGATGTACTACAAAGAAGCCAAAGCGGGTCAGGTTCTGCAAGAGGGCATCACCGAGGCGGGTGCCATGTCGTCGTGGATTGCGGCGGCCACCTCGTACGCCAATAGCGGCGTGGCGATGATTCCCTTCTTCATCTACTACTCCATGTTTGGTTTCCAACGCATTGGCGATTTAGCCTGGGCGGCGGGCGACCAACGGGCACGTGGTTTCTTATTAGGTGGCACTTCGGGTCGTACCACTTTAAATGGCGAAGGCTTGCAGCATGAAGATGGCCACAGCCATATTATGTCGGCCACCATTCCTAATTGTGTGTCCTACGACCCCAGCTTTGCTTATGAAGTCGCGGTGATTCTGCGTGACGGTATTTTCCGCATGTATCAGCAGCAAGAAGATATCTTCTACTACATCACGCTGTTGAACGAAAACTACCAGCATCCGCCCATGCCTGAAGGCGTGGAAGATGGTATTCGCAAGGGCATGTATTTGTTCCGCGAAGGCCCGAATATGCCGCAAAAAGTGCAGCTGATGGGTTCGGGTAGCATCATGGGTGAAGTCATTGCGGCGGCAGAGATTCTGCAAACTCAGTTTGGCGTGGCTTGCGACTTATGGAGTGCGCCCAGTTTTACCGAGTTAGCCCGTGATGGTAACGATGTGGTACGCCATAACCGCCTGCATCCAGAACAAAACCAGCGTGTGCCTTATGTAACGCAATGCTTGCAAGGGCATCGTGGTCCGGTGATTGCCGCCACTGATTACATTCGCGCTTATGCCGAACAAATTCGCGCCTTTGTACCCAACGAGCACTACACTGTGTTGGGCACTGATGGCTATGGTCGTAGCGATACGCGAGCAAACTTGCGCCGCTTCTTCGAGGTAGACCGTTACCACGTGGCTTATAGCGCATTGTCGGCCTTGTACGATATGGAGCAAATCAGTCGTACCGAGCTGGTGCATGCCCGTAAGCAATTGGGTATCGATACCAGCCACGCCAATCCGCTGGAACTGTAAGCGACAAGATCAACCGGCAGCAGCCTCCTTTGGGGGCGGCTGCGCGGCCCAAGTAAGCGCCTGTTGAAGGGCAGCAGTTGGGTCTGCACTGTTTAGGAATTTCACAATGACTGAAATCGTACAAATTAAAGTGCCGGATATCGGTGATGTTGACGCTGTAGATGTCATCGAGGTGTTAGTAGCTCCGGGCGATACGGTAGAGGAAGAGACGCCTTTACTGACCTTGGAAACTGACAAAGCCACCATGGAAGTGCCGTCTCCGGCGGCGGGTGTTGTTGATGCGGTTCACGTGAGCGTGGGCGATAAAGTATCCGAAGGCCATATCGTGGTGGATCTAAAACAAGCCGCTGGCGCAGCGGCAGCGGAAGCATCTGCTACTGAAGCTGAGCCTGAGGCAGAGACTGCCCCCGCAGAAATGGCTACAGAAAGCGCGGCTACAGAACAAGCCGCTGCACCGGCAGCCAGCAGCTCGAATCATCAGCAACCGGTGCCCGAGTTCAGTGGTTCTATTCACGCCAGCCCCAGT